>JBKKDE010000025.1:0-7445 GCA_046708665.1 Candidatus Zixiibacteriota bacterium
CGGTACTCGCAGCACCTCGCTGACGGGCATGGATTGACGTGGAATCTCGAAGGACCGCCGGTCGAGGGGTATTCGAACTTTCTGTGGGTGCTCATGATCGCTGTTCCTGGAGCATTCGGCATGGACATCGCGTTGGCGTCAAAGATCCTCGGACTTCTCCTCGCCTGCGTCAACGTCATCCTCTTTGGCGTAATTCTTCGTCGCTTGTTTTCTGAATCGCGGTACTGGTGGACGCCGCTCTGGATTGTCGCTCTTATGCCGGAGTGGACTCTCTGGTCGGTCAGCGGTCTTGAGATCGCGCTCTTCGGATTTTTCTTTCTGCTATTCCTGTTCGGACTCATTCGAATTACGGGACGGAACACGCTCCTTTCGATGTCGTTGGCGGGGCTGACATTGACACGCCCAGAAGGATTCGCGGTCGGAATCGTGATGCTTCTCGCGATGGCCGCATTGCATGCGGGATGCTCGCCGCGCGAGCGTTGGAGCCGCATCAGGACGCCGTCAATTGCGCTTGTGGTCACTCTCGCATCACTTGTCGCGTTTCGTCTGTGGTATTTCGGATATCCACTGCCGAACACCGTGTATGCGAAGTTCTCGCTGCTGCTGCCTGCGGCACGTCATGTCGGGATGTGGATGTTGCTCATGGCGCCGTTTGTGGCGGCCTGGATTGTAGTGTTGGCTCAAGTGGCGAAGAGCGGGCCCGCCGGTAGGATTGCTCGCCTGAATTCGTCACAAATCGCGCTCGCGGTGGCCCTCGTGGTGGCATTCGCGCATACGCTGATGATTCTGCCTGTGCACCCAGTGATGAACTTCTTGCACCGGTACCATGTGGCGCTACTGCCGTTTTGGTTGTTGGCGCTCCCTCCCGCTTTGGAGCTGCTCGGGGCGAAGCGGGTGATCCTGCCGATTGTCACCACAATTGGACTGCTCGTATGGTCGACTCAAGGATGGCCGTCGGCACTTGAGCGCGTCGCGGTCGAACGGTATCAGAACCGAGTGCAGCGCTGTATAGTGAGCGCGTTGAAGGAACTGCCAGGGACTCCAACGATCGCGATCATCGATGCCGGGCTGATCCCCTATTGGAGCGACTTGCCGACCATCGATGCGTGGGGGCTGTGTGATGTTGAGATCGCGCATGAGGCATCGCCGCAGGTGTCGGTCATGAAGCGCGCGCCAGCGGTCTACATCACAACTGTCGATTCATTGAGCTATGGAGTCGTAAGTCCACGGCTCGGTGCGGACAAACTCATGTATCACTCGGGGAACTTCGCGCAGGTTTACCGGCTGTGGCGTCCATGTGTCGGCGAGAACCGTCCCGAGGGATCGTATGACTACGCGATACATGTTCTCGCGAGGTGGGCGCGGGACAACGGCGTCAGGATTCCGGAGCGGAGGGAGTTTTGGGAGATTGCGCCGGTAGAGTGACGAGCGATTTCAGATTGCGGATTTCGGAATGCGGAATGCGGAATGTGGAATGCGGAATGAGAGCTAACTGAGATGGGTGGGATCAGGATGGCGAAGAGGAAGAAATACTCGTTTCAGGACTTGGTGGCGATTATGGCGCGGTTGCGCGGGCCCAAGGGATGCCCGTGGGATCGTAAGCAGAATCATCAGACACTTCTCCCCTATTTGATTGAAGAGACGTACGAAGTTGTCGACACGCTGCATCGTCGCGACTACGACGCTTTGCGCGAGGAACTTGGTGATCTGCTTCTGCAAGTGGTCTTTCATGCGCAACTCGCCAATGAGCGCAAACGGTTCAACATCGATGATGTCGCCGATGTCATCTGCCGCAAGTTGATCGCGCGGCATCCGCATGTCTTCGGTAAGGTCAAAGCGCGTACTGCGGATCAGGTGCTTGATAACTGGGAGAAAATTAAACTCGCTGAGAAAAAGAATAATGGAAAGAAAGGCGGAGTACTCTCGGGTATCCCGCGGTCTCTACCGGCACTCTTGCAGGCGTATCGCGTGCAGGAGAAGACATCGCGGTTTGGGTTTGATTGGGACAATCCTCTCCCCGTCCTCGATAAGGTGAATGAGGAAGTTGACGAGTTGCGCAAGTCGATGAAGAAGCGCGGTGTGAGGCGCAAGAAGGAAGTCGAGCATGAGCTGGGGGATCTGTTGTTCGCGCTGGTGAATCTGGCGCGGCATCTCAAGGTTGATCCGGAGACGGCGCTGTCGAAGGCCAATCAGCGGTTCATCAAGCGGTTTGGGTATATCGAGAAGAATCTGCCGAAGCGTGGGAAGAGGTTGGGTGAGGCAACGCTGAGAGAGATGGATGAGTTGTGGGACGAGGCGAAGGTGAAGTTGGGGTGAACGGTTGTCGTTGCGAGGCCCGGCTTTATGGGCCGAAGCAATCCCCTGCAAATCGCGCGCGGCTTGTGACGAGTGAGTCGTAGGTGGGGGATTGCTTCGTCGGGCAAAGAGCGCCCTCCTCGCAACGACAGTTTGAGTTGTGGTGCAGGCGTCCTCGCCTGCATTTTTTTTAGTGTGTCTTCAGGTCGGTGGAAGGGAACCATTGATACAGCATGAAGTAGATCAACACGCCCGTAATCGAGACGTACATCCAGATCGGAAATGTCCAGCGCGCGAGCTTGCTGTGAGCCGTGAAGTTGGACTTGAGGGCGCGTTTGAGTGTGATCACGATGAGCGGCGCGACCAATGCGGCGAGCGGCGTGTGTGTCCAGAGAATGGTGAAGTACAGGGTCCTGGGCCAACCCTCGGTGGTGAAACGGGTGATACCGGCGTGGGCGAAATGATAGATCAGATACGACGTTAGAAAAAGAATCGAGCATGTGACTGCAGTAAGCATCGCCACTTTGTGACGCGCGCGATCTTTGCGTTTGATGAAGTACAGGCCGAACAGAAGGCAAACGGCGGCGATGCCGTTGAGGGTCGCGTTCATCGCCGGCAGTATCATCCAATCCATTACGCGCCCTTCTCCCTTGCCAGTGTTGCAAAATCCGCCACGACCTTTTTGATCAGATCGGGGTCGTCGCTGTGGTAGTAGTTGCGAATGTGGCCCTTTCTATCGACAATCGCGAACAACGTGCTGTGTAGAATGGGATCGTCTTTGGAACCGGCATGGAATCCATCGGTCGCGAGAGTCGCGATGGTATCCTTGTGACCCGTGAGAAAAAGCCAGCGCTCGGGGTCGGCGTCATAGGCATCGGCGTATTCACGCAGACGCGCTGTCGAATCGCGTTCGGGGTCGACCGTGAACGAGACGAATTGAACATTCGTAGACGGCGCTAGAGACTTCTGCAGTTCCGCCATCTGCAGCGACATCTTCGGGCATGGGCCCGCGCAGTATGTAAAGATGAAATCGGCCAGCCAGATCTTGCCTATGAGATCTTCGCGCGAGACCATTTTCTCCGATCGCTCGAGCAGAGTAAACGCCGGGACAGCACCGAAATCGGCCATCGGCGCAATGTTGGGCGCGGTGCTCGTGCTCATGTCGCGGAAATGAGAAAATGCGATAATTGCCGAGGTCAGAATAAAGGCGATGAGCAGAATTCCCACGGCCCAGAGGACCGAACGTACGGGCAATTTGGGCTGCTCGGGCGAGCCGTCAGGTTGATCGTTCATAACACTCTCACTTTCGCGGCCGTCCTGCGACCCAGACCGCTGCTGCGCACGTGGATGCGGCAAACAACAGCAGCAGCGGCATCGTGACCGCAAGCGACGGCAGCCCGGCGGTCATCTCCGGGCCGCCAAGATACAACATTTGCCGCAGCGCGGCGGTTCCATATGTCAAAGGGTTGACAGTCATGATCCACCGCATCCATCCGGATGCGCCCACGGCGGGGAACATTGCGCCGGAGAGCAGCCACATGGGGATCATGAGCACATTCATAATGCCGTGGTAGCCCTGCACCGAGTCCATCTTCCAGGCAAACAGAAATCCGACTGCGCTCATCGCGATTCCGATCAATCCGAGGACCAGAAGCGCGCCGAGCCAACCGACGGGGTGAAATGCAATCCCCACAAACGGTGCGGCGATCAACAGGATCACACCCTGGATCATTGCGAGGACAGTCGAACCCAGAATTTTCCCAAGGGCGATCGACCATGAAGGCGCGGGAGCCACGAGCACTGATTGCAGAAATCCCTGAGTGCGATCTTCGATGATCGAAATGGTCGCGAAGATGGCAGTGAACAGCACCATGAGGACCAGCGTGCCGGGATAGAAATATTCGGCGTAGGTCCTATCCGGGACAAGCGGATGCTGAAATGAACCACTCCAGCCGGCGCCAAATAGCAATAAGAAAAGGATCGGCTGGCCCAATGCCCCGAAGACTCGGTGCTTCTGACGAATGAAGCGCGTGAACTCGCGACGCAGAAGTGTGCCGACTGCGAGCCAGCCGCGGGTGTGGGAGGGGATGGTGATGGTGGTTGGGGTCATCGCGAGTCCCTCGACTGTCGTTGCGAGGAGCGGAGCGACGAAGCAATCCCCAGCCATTCTCTGATAGGTATCCCGGCGTACACGATGGGGATTGCTTCGTCCCGCAAATAGCGCGGGACTCGCAACGACAGATGGGGCTCCGACGCGATTTGTTTCATGCGGCCTCCCCATTGGCGAACGAGCGGCCGGTGCGTTGACGGAAGACGTCGTAGAGAGTCGGGCGCGCGATTTCGAGCGATTCGACAGCGTCGCCCATGGACCGGCTGGCGCGTGCCGCGAATTCACCGCCATCGGTAACGACCACGCGGACACTCCCCCCTTCGACTTCAGCGTTCACCTTAAATGTCTCGCTGATTCGGCCCTTGAGGGCATCGAGGTCGCGTCCGCGGAAACGCACGATTTGCCCGGAGATTTGCGCGCGCAATGTTTCCGGCGCGCCATCGGCGACAATCTTTCCCTGATCGAGGATAATCACACGTCCCGCACTCTCGGCTTCTTCGAGCAAATGTGTCGTGAATAGTACTGCGGCACCTGTTTCCGCGCGCAGCTCATTGATCAATCGCCAGAATGATTCACGCGCCAAAGGATCGAGTCCGGTGGTTGGTTCATCGAGCAACAGTAACCGCGGCTGTGTGAGCATGACTTTGGCCAGCTCGACACGTCGCTTCAGCCCTCCCGACAACGATTCGACAAGATCACGGCTTCGATCAGACAACTCGAGACGTTCGAGAGCGTGGCTCAGTTGTTGGCGAAGCGGTTTGCCGGATAGCCCATGCAGGTGGCCGTGGTGGAGCAGATTCTCGCGCACCGTCAGTTTCACATCCAGCGCCGGAGCTTGAAAGACAACGCCGATGTGGTGGCGCACTCGGTCGCGGGCGGTCACGACATCATCGCCAAAGATTGCGACGTGCCCCGTCGACGGCGAAGCGAGTGTCGTCATCACACGAAAGAGCGTGGTCTTGCCGCCGCCATTGGGACCGAGAATGGCGGTGAATTCACCGGGCGCGATGTCGAAGCTTACGCGATCAAGCGCGCGGCGCTCGCCGTAGTGATAGCTGAGTTCAGTCGCGGAAACGGCGATGGCGGCATTGGGCATGGCGTGGGAAGATACGTCGGCAGTGTCGTCAGCCCAAGGGCTGACCGTCACAGTGACTGAATATCTATGATGTCTTACGTAAAATTGCCATGACGATGAAGAGCACCGGCAGATAGACCAACGATGCATAAAAGACACGACGGGCATAGGCGCCCATATCCGACGTCGATCGACGTAGTGCAGTGGCAATGAAGGCGGCGCCGAGAATGATTGCGGTGATCGTGTAGCCGATGCCGGCAATCCCGACCAAGGCGGGGAGCAATGTCAGCGGCACCAGGAGCAGATTGAGCATCACGATGTGGCGTGTGGTACGTGTCCCCGGGACATCGGTGAGCTTCACGACCGACATGCGGGCATTGGCGTACTCCTCGCGGTAGATCCATGCAATCGCAAGAAAGTGCGGCAACTGCCAGACAAACATAATTACGAAGAGCGCGATTGCTCCCATCTCGATCGTGCCCGAGGCCGCAGTCCAGCCCATGACGGGGGGCAATGCGCCAACGATCGCTCCGGCGGCAACGCACCACGGCGTGAGGCGTTTAAGCGGAGTGTAGACGAGCACGTAGATGGCGGCCGTGATCGCACCCACGACGAAAGCGAGCGATGTCGAGAAGGCGAACAAGTAGGCCAGACCAGCCACGGTCACAGCAAGCCCGAATACCAGCCCTTGACGGGCATCGAGACGCGCCGACGGCAGTGGGCGATCGGCGGTGCGTCGCATACGGGCGTCAGCGTCGCGTTCGAGGTATTGATTGAGTGCGGCCCCTCCCCCGGCGACGAGGGCGGTGCCAATGAGCACATGCAAGAGGCCCATGAACGACACATCCGGGCCTGATCCAACGACAAATCCAATCACTGTCGTGAGAAGAACCAGACTGACGAGACGCGGCTTGGTCAGCGCAATGTAATCTGAGAAACGCGACACTTCGACACGCGCGACATCGACCGGTGCGGCGATGGTGTAAAGTGAATCATCTTTCACGCCATCACCTCGCGCGTTTTAGCGGCCATGGCCTTGTGTGGCACGGCTTCGCTTTGGCGCAGGCGCAGTGTGCGAATCATGACCGCGACGGCTATCACCCAAATAGCGGCCCCGGTGGCCACATGCAGCGTGGTCACGACATAGTTCTTGATCGACCAGACGGTCCATGCGCCGAGCAGGATTTGCACGAAGACAAGTCCGGCCAGCATGTGGGCCCAAGGATGGAGACCGTGTTCACGTTTCGCGTGTCGACGCACGGCGAGAAACAATACGATGAGCACGGCGGCTGTCACCCACGCCCATGTGCGGTGGGCGAAGTTGAACGCGATGGTGGCGACTTCGAGACGCGGAGGAATGATTTGGCCGTAGGACAACGGCCAATCAGGAATCGCCATGCCCGCGCCCATGTGGCGCATGATGGCGCCGAACATGATCTGCAAGTAGACAATGGCGGCGGCGGCAATTGTAAATTTGGTCAACGATGCGCCGGGGGTCGATTGTCCGACCTTCTGCCGTATTGCATTCCATGACGTATCGGTCGCCAAGGCAATGAATGCTGTCATCGCAAAGAAGATCATGGCCAAGCCAGCATGGGAGACCGACACGGCAACCGGTAATTGGTGCAGTACAGTGATGCCGCCCAGGATCGCCTGTACGACTACGGCGAACCAGGCGCCCAGCGCAAACATCTTGAGCCAACGACGCGAGTCGACCAGCCAAATCCAGATCGCGAGTGCTGTCACCATGATGCCGACTATACCGGCGACCATGCGGTGGCCATGCTCGAAAAGTACGCCGCCTTTCATTTCCGGAAAGAACTGACCGAACGAGAGCGGCCAATCGGGAACGGCAAGTCCAGAGCCGGTGGTTGTGACAAGACTCCCGACGACGATCAATAGATACGTCGATAAGCAAGTGAGCTTGGCGAAGCGGGAGAGCCAGATGGTTGAGCGGGTTTGCAT
>JBKKDE010000026.1:0-5237 GCA_046708665.1 Candidatus Zixiibacteriota bacterium
ATGTATGGCCGAGTGGTCGACGAGCACCCCAAGTCTCTGGAAGCCAAGCCCGCGAGGAATCGACTGGACCAGATGCGATGAGATTGAATCGTTCGCTTCCTCCCGGAGTGGCGGTCAACGATTCTGCTCTGACAACCCGTACGCGACTGCGGTTGAAGCCGCTTTGGTATAATGGGTTACGTTGTGGGGAGGCGTTTCTTGACCCTCATGAGGGCACGCTCGAGTATCATGTCGTCCCCCATGATCGGTATGCCTCGTTTATCGATTTCGACGGGATGCGTATCGATGTTGACGCTTCTGGTTGCCCAGTTCTGGTCGAGCTCGACCTGTCTTCGACCAGAGTGAGCTACGAAAGCCATGACACACCGCCCGTCGTGGACCGCGTGCAGCGCCACCGATTTCTTGACTTTCCGATACAGCATCGGGCGCCACGCCTCTTTTTCGATCCGCTTAAAGATTTGTACCACATGGTGTTGTCGCGACGCACGCCAATGGAATGCTGGGCCTTTGCACCTGGGGCGGCTTGGGAGGTTGATTCCGACCAGTGCCTAGTTGGGATTTGGCTCCATCAGCCAATTGCCGATCCGAGTGGCTGCCGCCGGGCCGCGTGGCGGGCTGGGGTCTGGCAGGCGTATCGCCAGGGACGGCTCTCTGAGATGTCTGACCTGAATGCAAAGCCCGAGCGCGGATGGCTTTCTCTCCCAAAGATTTTTGCTTGACTCTCGTATCACTTTTCCTATAATGGAAGGCTTGTAACTCGGGCATTATGTCCAAATTCCGTGATGTGGTGTTTGGATTAAATGTCTGAGTTTGCGCATTGCGGCTTTTGCGCCCATGTAGCTCAGTTGGTAGAGCACGTCCTTGGTAAGGACGAGGTCACCGGTTCAATCCCGGTCGTGGGCTGTTATCGCGGTGTCTTTAACAATCGCGCCGCGCATGAGTGAATAAATATGAGGCCGTGCCTCGTCGAAGCTCCGCGATGAACTGTCGCGGGGAAATGGCTTGGCACACTACATTTTTTGTTTTTAGGAGGGAGACCTTCGGCAATGGGGAAGGCGAAATTCGAACGCAAGAAGCCCCACGTAAATGTGGGCACCATCGGTCACGTCGACCATGGCAAGACTACGCTGACCGCGGCAATCACGATGGTGATGGCAAACCGCGGCTTGGCACAAGTACGTACGTTTGATTCGATCGACAACGCGCCCGAAGAGCGCGAGCGCGGCATTACAATTGCCACAGCGCACGTCGAATACGAATCCGAGGCTCGTCACTACGCCCACGTTGACTGTCCCGGCCACGCTGACTATGTGAAGAACATGATCACGGGTGCCGCGCAGATGGATGGCGCCATTCTTGTGGTGTCGGCCGCCGATGGTCCGATGCCGCAGACGCGTGAGCACATCCTGCTCGCCCGTCAGGTCGGTGTGCCGTACATCGTCGTATTCCTCAACAAGGTCGACATGGTCGACGATCCGGAGCTTCTGGATCTTGTCGAGCTTGAAGTGCGCGACCTCTTGAAGAAATACGATTTCCCTGGTGATGAGATTCCGATCGTACGCGGCTCGGCACTCAAGGCCATGGAAGCAGGAGCGACTGGCGCGAAAGATGATCCGGCCTATGCCTGCATTATCGAGCTCGTTAAGCAAGTTGACACCTACATCCCGGTCCCGCAGCGCGAAACCGACAAGCCGTTCCTGATGCCGGTTGAAGACGTCTTCTCGATCACTGGTCGCGGTACTGTTGGCACAGGACGTGTCGAGCGCGGCAAAGTGAAGGTCGGCGAAGAAGTCGAGCGCGTCGGTCTGAAGGAAAACCGCAAGTGTGTCGTCACCGGCGTCGAAATGTTCCGCAAGCTTCTCGATGAGGCTCAGGCGGGTGATAACGTCGGATTGCTGTTGCGCGGTATTGAAAAGGAAGAGTTGGAGCGCGGCATGGTGTTGGCCAAGCCGGGGTCCATTGCGCCTCACACTAAGTTCAAGGGTGAGGTCTATATCTTGACCAAGGAAGAGGGTGGACGTCATACGCCGTTCTTCAACGGATACCGCCCGCAGTTCTACTTCCGCACAACCGATGTTACCGGTGTTGCAAAGTTGCCGGAGGGCGTCGAGATGGTGATGCCGGGTGACCGCGTCACGATCGAAGGCGAACTGATCGCTCCGATCGCGATGGAGAAGGGTCTTCGCTTCGCGATTCGTGAAGGCGGACGCACCGTCGGCGCCGGTGTTGTTGCCGAGGTGTTGAACTGAGTCAGACGTCGTCTCGTTGGTAGCGCGCAGGCGGAGCGAGAACTCCCACTCTGCCGCATGGGTGTAGATCGTGGCGCAACGCGAGACCCGGAGTGCTCGACAGGCCTGTAGCTCAAGTGGCTAGAGCACCGGTCTCCAAAACCGGGGGTTGGGGGTTCGAGTCCCTCCAGGCCTGCTGGTCGAGATGAAGGTGAGATGCGATGATCGAAAAGATCAAAACATATTGGAATGAGACCGTGTCCGAGCTCGGTAAGGTCACCTGGCCGAGCCGCGAGGAAGTCATTGGGTCGACAGTCGTTGTCGTTGTCGTCTCCACGGTCATGGGCTTTTTCATTTTTGGGATCGATCTGCTGCTGGCGCAGGGCGTCTCGATGCTCTTGGGAATCGGATGAGCCCAGAAATGAATTGGTACGTGGCCCACACGTATTCGGGCCACGAGAGGAAGGCGTTGAAGTACTTGCAGAGCGCGTTTGCCAATGCGGGGATGGAGCAGTACCTCGGACGGGTTGTCATGCCGCAGCAGGAAGTCGTTGAAATGCGTCAGGGCAAGCGTTCGTCGTCGATGAAAAAGTTTCTACCTGGCTATGTGTTGATCGAAATGCACATGACCAAAGAAACGCAACATCTCGTGACCAGCACACCGGGGATCACCAACTTTGTTGGTGCCGCTGGCAAGCCGGTTCCGCTGCGTCCCGACGAAGTCCAGCATGTCTTGGGTCAGATGGACACGAGCCGTGAGAAAGAGATCACCGAGATTCCGTACAAGGTCGGTGATCCGGTCAAGGTGACCGATGGCCCATTTGCCGATTTCTCCGGGTTTGTCTCCGAAGTAAATCTTGAACGCAAAAAGATCAAGGTGATGGTGTCCATTTTCGGACGTCCCACGCCGGTCGAATTGGATTTTCTGCAAGTCGTTCCTACGTGAGTTCAGGCGTAGCGCATTGAGAGGATTCTATGGCAGCACCGAGTAAGAAGCAAAAGACCGGGTTTGTAAAATTGCAGATCCCTGCGGGCCAGGCAACACCAGCCCCGCCAGTTGGCCCCGCCTTGGGTCAGCACGGCGTCAATATTATGGAGTTCTGCAAGGCCTTCAACGCTCGTACGCAGAAGGAAGCCGGAATGATTATTCCGGTCGAGATCACTGTCTATAAAGACAAATCGATCACCTTTATCACCAAGACCCCGCCGGCCGCCATTCTCTTGAAGAAGGCCGCCAAGATCGAAAAGGCGTCGGGTGAGCCGAACCGCGTTAAGGTTGCCCGTGTAACTATGGACCAAGTACGTGAGATTGCCAAGATCAAGATGCCCGACCTCAATGCCGCGAGTCTCGATGCCGCAGCCAGTATGGTCGCGGGCACAGCCCGCAGCATGGGCATCGACGTTGGCTGATCGAAAGATTTCGTAAACTTGTGAGAATCAGAAAGTGATGATGCGATGAAAGAAGGCAAGAAGCACCGCAGCGCCAAAGAGAAGATCGACAGTCAGAAGGCTTACACGCTTGACGAGGCCGTCACGATGGCTGTGCAGGTCAAGCACGCCAAGTTTGATGAGACTGTTGATTTGGCTATGCGTCTGGGAGTCGATCCGAAACACGCCGATCAGTTGGTTCGTGGCTCTGTCGTGTTGCCGCATGGTACAGGCAAGACGATCCGCGTTCTCGCGATCGCCAAAGGCGACAAAGAAGCGGAAGCCAGGGCAGCAGGTGCGGATTTCGTCGGCGCCGCAGACATGGTCGAGAAGATCCAGGGTGGCTGGCTTGATTTCGACGCGATGGTTGCGACCCCCGACACGATGGGGTTGGTCGGACGTCTTGGCAAAGTGCTCGGACCACGTGGGCTCATGCCGTCCCCAAAAACAGGTAGTGTCACCATGGACATCGGCAAGGCCGTTAGCGATCTCAAGGCCGGTAAAGTTGAGTACCGCGTTGATCGCGCTGGGAACATCCACTCGATCGTCGGCAAGTCGTCGTTCCCTGTTCCCAAGCTAATTGAGAATGCCAAGGTGTTGATCGACGCGGTCATCAAAGCGCGTCCTGCAGCGGCCAAAGGCCAGTACGTCAAGCGTATTGCGCTCTCGACAACCATGGGGCCTGGCATCAGAATCGACCACACCAAGATGGGTACCGAGACAGTGCACTAGGTCGATGCGTTGAGTGCGCGACGATCACTGAGACCAGTTACGACGAGGCGGAAATGCCAACAGCTGAAAAAATACAAGTAGTCGAGGATATCACCTCTGAGTTTAAGAAGGCGGGATCGGTGTTCGTTGCTGACTACGCGGGATTGCGAGTCGGCGACATGACCGAGTTGCGCAAGCAGTTGCGTGCCGCCGGGGTGTCCATGTTTGTCGTTAAGAATACGCTCCTGCGACGCGCTGCGGCAGACGTCGGTTTGGGCGAAATCAATGAATACTTCAAAGGTCCGACTGCCGTGGCGTTTGGCCCGTCGGATCCGGTTCAGACCGCTAAAATCTTCCATGAGTTTTACGGCCGCCTCGAAAAGCCCACAATCCGTCGGTTCGTGTTCGACAAGCGGACATACGGTGCCAATGACCTCAAGGTCATTGCGAGTCTGCCGCCCAAGGAAGTTATCCTGTCCCAGTTGCTCGGCGCGATCGAGGGACCGATTTCCGGATTCGTTGGAACATTGGATGCCATGATTCGTGAGTTGGTTGGAACTGTTGACGCCATTGCGGAGAAAAAGCAGTAGCCGCCATAGTCCGGCGTTGGAAATGATAATTCGCTGTAGTTTGTAGGTCTCTGTCAGCCCGGTCAATCGAACAGTACCGGCAGGAAAGGATTCGTATCGTGTCCAGCACTATCGAACAAGTCGTTGGAATCATCGAGAACATGTCGGTGATGGAGTTGTCGCAGCTATCCAAGACGCTGCAGGAAAAGTTTGGTGTTACTGCTGCCGCTCCAGTTGCGGCGTCGGCAGGAGGCGGTGTAGCCGCTGCTGCCGTTGAGGAGAAGACTGAGTTCAACGTCGT
>JBKKDE010000027.1:0-4078 GCA_046708665.1 Candidatus Zixiibacteriota bacterium
ACACCGAAGAGACTCGCCTACGCGGCGTCGCCGCCTCCCCGGGAATAGCTCTGGGCCCGGCGTTTGTCTATCGTATGGGGCAAGATGCCCCCCCTGTTCGCACACTCTCCGAGAATGAATCCACCGAGACCGAGCACGAGCGTCTCGAAGCCGCATGCGCCGCAGTTCGATCCGATCTTCTTAAAATGAAGAAGGAATCTCCGGGGTCAGTGGGCTCGGCGTTGGCGAAGATTTTTGACGCACAAGTCATGATCGTGGATGATCCCACGATTCGCACTCGGGTGAAACAGGCGATTGCGTCACGGCGTCTTGCGGCCGAGTCTGCATTCTCGGAAGTCGTTGGCGAAGCGCAGATGGCCATTGTCCGGTCGAACGATCACTATCTGCGCGAGATGGCCAACGACATCGAGGCGGTTAGAACGCGAGTTATCAATCAATTGATGGGTCACGGCGCAGACTCGCAGCACACCCTTGATTCGCCGTCGATCATTCTCGCCAACACGATCACTCCAACCGACATCATGAGTCTGCAGAAGGGGCATGTGCTTGGCGTGGTCACTCAAACCGGTGGACCGACATCGCATGTGGCATTGTTGGCCAAGTCGCTCGGGATTCCGGCTGTTGCAGGGCTTGGTATTGATTTGCGCACCGTACGTCCCGCAACACGCATCGTCGTCGATGGATTTTCCGGGACAGTAATTCTGAATCCACGAGCGCATACGATTGAATTCTTTGAACGTAAGCGAAAGCGAACGCACTCGCCGTGGTCGAAGAGCTTGGAGGCGTTGCGTGAGACTCCCGGCGCGACTAAGGACGGCCACAAGATCGCGATCATGGCGAACATCGACTTGGTTGGGGAGACAGAGTTAGCCCTTGCCGCTGGTGCTGCCGGAGTCGGATTGTACCGTACAGAATACCTGTTTTTGCAACATGGGGGATATCCGACCGAAGCACGACAGCTTGAGGTGTATCGTCGGGCAGTCACGTCTCTCAATGGACGGCCGTTGGTTGTCAGGACATTTGACCTTGGTTCCGACAAGGCCGCCCCCGACGCACCCCATGAAGCGAATCCAGCGCTTGGTGTACGAGGCATGAGGTTGTCGATGGAGCGTCCAGCCACGTTGAGCGCGCAATTTCGTGCCTTACTCACGGCAGCAGCTCTGGGTCCCGTTTGGGTTATGGTGCCGATGATCTCAAGCGTCGAGGAATTCGAAGCTGTGAAGACGGTGTGGATGGCCGTCAAGGCAGGTTTGCGGAAGAAAAAGATCCCGTTCGATACCAAGACGAAATTGGGACTGATGATTGAGACTCCGGCGGCAGTATGCATGGCTCCTGAGCTGGCGCATCTCGCGGATTTCTTTTCGGTCGGAACGAATGACTTGGTTCAATACACAACGGCCGTGGATCGCGGCAATGCACGCTTGCGCTCCTTGCAGCACTACTGGCACCCCGCGCTCTGGCGTCAACTCGATCAAGTTGTTCGCGCGGCGCACAAGGCCAAAATCCCGGTCGGGATTTGCGGTGAAATGTCAGGCGACCCACTGACCGTTGCGGCCTTGGTCGGTATCGGATTCGACTCTCTGTCATTTCATCCCAATTCGATTCCACGTGTGAAGTCACTGCTGCGATCCACTACACTCCCCAATTGCCGCAAGCTTGCGTCCGATGTTGTAGCGTCGTCGACCTCAGAAAAGGTACATTCGATTCTCAAGACCTTTCACCGTCGTATGAACTCAAAATCCCGACCCTGAATTCTTAGGAATCTCAATCCACTATGACTCCAATGGTTGACATCATCGCGTCCCGAAAGAGCCCGAGCACGTCGGTGCTGGACGACCTGGCTATGCACAAACGGCTCGATACAGGCGGCATGCTATTGGCTATCGAGGCATTTCCCGACCAGTTGCGGCAGGCGTCGTCGCTTGCTGAACAAGTTGACTGGCTTTCGTACAAGCCGACAACTCCCGCCGGTGTGTGCGTGTGTGGAATGGGCGGCTCGGCGATTGGTGGGGACTTGGTCCGCTCTTACTGGGAGTCCGAGTCTCCAGTGCCCATGGTCGTCGTGCGATCTGACCATCTCCCCGAGTATATCAACCGTTTCTGGATGGTGATCGCATCGAGCTACTCCGGCGGGACCCAGGAGACGCTATCCGCGGTCGAGGATGCACGACTACGCGGCTGCAACATTCTGGGTGTGACGTCCGGAGGGCGGCTCTCGGAGCTCGCGCACAAGTATGGATGGCCGATGATCACTGTCCCTGGGGGATTGATGCCGCGAGCGGCGCTCGGTCTTTCCTTCGGGCCGGTACTCTTTGCACTCATGCGCTGGGGGATTGTCCCTGATCGCGCTGGGCAACTGCTCGACGCCGTTCATCAGCTCGGCGAATCACGAAGTCACCTCGGACTTGCAAGTCCTTCCGAGGCGAACCCTGCCAAGCGAGCGGCTGGGGCACTTGCGGGGCGCTCTTTATGTGTCTATGGGACGTCCGGGTTCACAGACGTAGTCGCGCTACGGTTCAAGTGCCAGTTCGCGGAGAACTCCAAAGCCGTCGCGTTTGCGAACAGCCTGCCCGAGCTCAATCATAACGAGATTGTCGGAATGGATGCCTCGGCCGATCCGGAGCGGTACGCTGTTGTCATCGTTCGCACCGGAGATGAAGGGCCCGCCGCTCAGAAACGGCTCGAGTGGGTGATAAATCGCTTGAGTAAACGTGGCATTCCTGTTGTCATGATTGCGGCATCTGGCGACACACGAATGTCTCGCATGCTTTCTCTAGTACAGTTCGGCGATTACATGAGCTATTACTTGGCCATTGCGACGGATCAGGACCCAACACCGATTCCGGCGATTGTGGCGCTGAAATCAGAACTTTCATGAAAATCATCGCGACGACACTCACTTCGTTCATTGTATCCAACATGCTGGTCGGTACCGCATTCGCACAGGATGCCGCTCCGACAGGAATCTTTCGTTTTGAGCGCATCAACATCCTTGTTGCTGCGGTTCTCTTCTCGGCTGCGGTCTTGTGGTACATTCGTCGCGCCGTAAACGGAGAAAAGTTCTATATCCGTCCGTTGCCGGGGCTAAACGCGGTTGATGAGGCGGTCGGGCGTGCGACCGAAATGGGTCGACCGGTCGTGTTCATCCCTGGAACCGGCGAGCTTGATAAGATTCAGACTATTGCCGGACTCGCTGTTTTGGGGCGGGTCGCCGCCACCACAGCGCGCTGCCGCACGCCACTCCGTGTGCCGGTGCTGTACCCGTTACCCATGGCGGCTGCGAACGAAATTGTGAAACAGGCCTACCTCGATGAGGGAGTCTTTGAGCCGCTTGATCCACAGACGGTTCAATATGTCGCAGGGGAATCGTTTTCGTACTCGGCGCGGATTGGCGGCATGATGCTCCGCGAGAAACCGGCAGCGGCGATCTACATGGGCGAATTCTCCGCAGAATCACTGCTGATTGCCGAGATGGGGCAGGCCGCGGGTGCCATTCAAATTGCCGGTACTGCCGAACCGGAGCAACTGCCATTCTTTATCGCCTCATGCGATTACACGCTGATCGGTGAAGAATTCTACGCGGCAAGTGCCTATCTCTCCGGTGAACCGAAAATGCTCGGCGCCCTGCGAGGTCAGGATTTGATGAAAGTTGTTCTTGTGATCGTGATTCTTGGCGGTGTGATTTCGGCAACTATGGGATGGGGCGAAGAAATTTGGCGCACGATCCTGCAGACTTTGTAGTCACGACAACAAGCGACTGAGACATGAAACATCGGCTCCCTATACTAGTTGCGTTCATCTCCGGTGGGATCATGGTTGTAGCGTTCTTCGGACGCGGTGTGGTCGTGGACGCCGTGTCGGATGAAGCGTTGCGCTGGCAAACGATCGTTGCTGGGATTGCGCTGTTGCTCGGCGTCTTTTCCATCGTGCAAGTGCATTGGCGACGCGTGTCCACGCGTCACGAAGACCGAATCTATTCCGCAGTTCTGCTTCAATGCCTGGCGATCATGGCCGGGTTAGGGGTTTTCGGCGGAGTCGGTAACGGAAGTGTCTACGACTGGCTTTTCGAGAATATCCA
>JBKKDE010000028.1:0-2551 GCA_046708665.1 Candidatus Zixiibacteriota bacterium
ACTGTCGCGAACGACTTGTGCTGAATAAACGCGAGACGCAGCGCTTCTTTCGCGATCGCTTGCTCGAAGATCAACTCCTCCATCATCTGCGGGATTGTCGTCGGGCGAATCATCTTGTTCTTCACACGGTTGCGCAGGTCGCGTTCATCCATGTGGAATGGTACCCAACGCATGACATTGGGGAGACCCGCTTCCGCAAATACATTTGAAATCGAATACGACATGCCAAGATTCGCGGACACTGTCCGGTTAAAGACACCCTGAAAGACTGAGAAAACGTCGGTTGTCGCGCCACCGATGTCAACACCGACAACCTCGATGCTTTCCATTTCCGAGACGCGTTTGATAATCGCACCGACTGCGCCCGGAGTCGGCATGATCGGCGCGTCTGCCCACTCCATAAGTTTGCGGTATCCCGGCGCCTGCGCCATGACATGCTCCATAAAGAGGTCATGGATTTTCTCGCGGGCAGGGAGAAGGTTCTCGCGTTCCAGTACAGGACGCAGATTATCGACGACGGATAAGTCCGTCTTAGTTTCAAGCGTGTTTTTCACCGCCTGAGCTGCATCTTTGTTACCCGCATAGATGACCGGCAATTTGTAGCCAGTCCCCAAGCGTGGACGCGGATCGGCTGCAGCGATGAGCTCGGCAATTTCGACAACGTGCGTAGTCGTGCCGCCATCAATTCCACCCGAGAGCAGAATCATGTCGGGGCGCAAGCGACGGATGCGTTCGATTTGCTCGTGAGGGAGACGCTTGTCATTCGAGGCGATCACATCCATCACAATCGAACCGGCTCCGAGCGCGGCGCGCTCTGCCGATTCAGCGGTCATCGAACGCACAACTCCGGCGACCATCATTTGCAATCCACCACCAGCCGACGATGTCGAGATATAGATGTCGGTCCCGACGTTACCGTTGGATGGCGTAATGATGCGACCGTTCTCATCGATTAGCTTACGACCGGACAGCTCTTCGACTTCGCCGACCGAATTCAAGACACCCATCGTTACGTCTTCAAACGGCGCCTCAACCGTTGTCGGCGCTTCGCCGCGGGTCATCAAACGGTACTCGCCGCCACGATTCTCAATGAGGATCGCCTTAGTGGTCGTCGAGCCGCAGTCGGTTGCGACGATGACATTGATCTTGTTCGGATCGAGTTTCTTCTCGGTCATCGGTTCCTCGGCAAAGTTCGACCCCGTCATAGATCAACCCTAATGCGGGGGTTGGCGAGGATACGTCACATACCATGTTGATTCAACCGCAATTTAACGAACTGTCAGCCAAGGCCTTGTCTTATCATCCGCTTGACCGGTTTCCGGCAATCCGGTACTCTCGTAGACACGGGTTCGCAGATCGATTAACCGGATAGAACGTAGCGTGGCAAATTTTTCGCCCGATAGCTCGCAGCAATTCTTCGACTCGTTGTCGACGTGGTCGCGTGTGCGGCTCTACTCAGCGGTCTTTTGCATTTTTGGCGCAATGGGCACCATCTATTGTATGGCATTGTCCAAGCAGGTGCCGTGGTATGGCATGGTTACATGGTTTACGTATTCCGGACTTGTCGCAGTGGGTTGGGCATACTCGTTCACCCGCAAGATCAAATTCTTGTACTTCTTGATTCCTTTCTCGATGGTCTTTCCTCCGCTTGCGAGGGACCTGTTCATGTTCCTGCCTGGGATGGCGTCTCACTCCCCGTATCATGGCATTCTGGCGCTCATCTCGATCCCGGCGCTGATAGCCGGTTACATCCTTTTCATTTCGTTCATCAACACTGAAGGCATTCGGACCATGCGTCTCCAGACAGAGATCGGACTTGCGCAGCAAATCCACTCACGTCTGGTCCCGCCGATCAATTCAACCGTTGGACGCTTTGAGTTCTTTGGACGTTCCGATTCATCGAGTGAAGTCGGTGGAGATCTGATTGACGTTGTCGAAAAGGACGGTCGTGTCGGTGCGTTTGTCGCGGATGTCAGCGGTCACGGAGTGCGTGCCGGTGTGCTGATGGCCATGTGCAAGAGTGCAGCGCGCATGCGGCTTCTCTCCGACGACTCGCTGAATGGGCTCATGGACGATCTCAACCGCGTTGTCATGCAAGTCAAAGAGATGGACATGTTTGTGACAGTCGCCTGCCTGCAATTTGACCAGGGAAGCATCGCACGCTTCCTCCTGGCAGGTCATCCGCCGATTCTGCACTATCACAAGTCCACCGGCAAAATCACCGAACTGGGAAGTAACTACCCGCCAACTGGAGTGGTCGCCAACCTGCGCCACATTCAGACTGACGTGGCATTCGAGTCCGGCGATTTGTTTGTATTGTTGACTGACGGCTACCTGGAAGTCGAAAACAAGTCCGGCGAGCAAATCGGTCAGGCCAGAATCGAATCATTGATCATCTCCAACGCCTCACGTCCACTCACCGACATCTTTGATACAGTCCTCAAGGCCGTGCGCGAGCATGGGCCACAGGATGATGATCAGACGCTGCTGCTCGTTCGCGTTTCTTAAAGGCACATGTGAATGGATGGCGAGCGTACTTGTCGACGATCCT
>JBKKDE010000029.1:0-2717 GCA_046708665.1 Candidatus Zixiibacteriota bacterium
GACCCCGGGCGAGGACGCCCAGGGTCCACAGTAAAAGTCTAGAACCCGTACAACTCACCGAATTTCGTGCTCATGTAGGTCATGAGCGCGTCGTGCGAGAGCGGCTTGCCGGTTACCTTCTTGACCAGATCGGCGGCGAGGTAGCGACGGCCGTGGGAATGGATGTTGTCGTTGAGCCATTTCTTCAAGCGACTGAATTCGCCTTTGGCGAAATCGGCATCAAGGTCACCGAGGTCTTTCTTCGCCTGGGCGAAGAACTGGGCGGAGTAAAGATTGCCCAGTGAGTAGGTCGGGAAGTAGCCGATCAGGCCGGCGCTCCAGTGGACGTCCTGCATGCAACCGATCGAATCATCGGGCGGCGTGATGCCGAGGTAGTCTTGGTACTTCTTTTTCCATGCCTCGGGGACATCGTCGACTTGCAGTTGCCCGGCGAAGAAGGCGCGCTCGAGTTCGAAGCGGATGAGGATATGCAAGTTGTATGTGCCTTCGTCGGATTCGGTGCGGATGAACGATGGCTTAACGTCGTTGATGGCGAAATAAAACTCGTCCAACGAGACATCGCCGAGCGCCTCGGTGAAGGTTTGCTGAGCTTTCGGATAGAAGAATTTCCAAAACGATTTCGAACGCCCAACCTGATTTTCCCACATGCGTGATTGAGATTCATGGATGCCAAGCGAGATCGCATCGCCGAGGGGAGTTCCGAACTGGTCTTCAGGCAGACCCTGATCGTAGATGCCGTGGCCGGATTCGTGCATGGTGCCGAAAAACGCGTTGTTGAAATCGTGTTCGTCGTAGCGTGTGGTCAGGCGCGTGTCGCCGGGGCCTATGCCGGTGCAGAAGGGATGCACGGTGACATCGAGACGGCCGCGTTTGAAATCGAAGCCGATGCGGTCAGCCGCTTCGCGACCGAATGATTCCTGAGCGGCGCGGGGGAAACGGCGCTTGACGATATCGCTCTTCGGCCGGCGCGATGCCCCTTTGATCTTGTCGAGCATCTTGACCAATTCGGTGCGCAGCCCATTCAATGTCTTGTCAATGTCCTTGGCGTTCGCTCCGGGCTCGAATTCATCGAGCAATGCATCGTAGGGATCGTCTTTGTAGCCGACCGCTTCCGCTTCCTGCTTTTTCAGGTCGATCATCTTGGATAGCCAGGGCTTGAAGATCTTGAAGTCCTTCTTGGCGCGTGCTTCTTCCCAGGCATTCTGCGCGAGCGAGGATGTGCGGGTGATTTCCTCGACCAATGCCTGAGGCATTTTGGTGGCGCGCTCGAACGTACGGCCGACTTCACGAACGATCACGGCGGCATCGGTGGATCCGCCGTTCATCAAATCAGAATTGCTGACAATGTTGATCAATTCGCCGATTCGCGGCTCGATCATTTTCTCATGCGTCATGCCGGCGATCATTGCCATTTGCTCGGCGCGGTGGTTTACGCCGCCAGGGGGCATGTAGGTGCGTTCATCCCAGCCAAGAAGCGAGGCGCATGACCCCAGCATGGAGATGGCGCGTGTTTTCTGATTGAGCTCTTGCAGGGCGGCTTGTGGGGTTGATGCCATTTCGTAACTCCTTGTATTGCTGTATGTTGCGAGGATTATTATTTCTTCGGTTCAGGAGGCGTCGCCGCTCTTGCCCTCTACGCGAATATCCGAAGCTACGTTCTGCATAAGGGCAAAATCAAGACCTACGCGTCAATATCTGTCCGCTCTATTCATGGATAGTTACCGCTTCAGAGGCGCGAGTTGAGCACCTCCTTTCGAGTATCTTGTCATTCTCCTTAGCTTTGTCGCTCATGCCGATACGATAAGGAGAGGGCAACGTTGAGACGAATGGCAAACAGGGAATTTCAAGGACTTAGGCAGTTGGCGTCCCTTCATCGGGTGCAGACGTCGTATCGGGACATGCACGGCTATCGCTGCTTCGTCACTCCCGACGCATTGCTGACTTTGATGCAGGGGCTGGGCGCACCGCTTGCCAGCATCACTGAAGTCGACGACGCCATCCGGGCGCGGCTTAACGAGATTGAGCTGGAGTGGGTGCCTAAAGTGCTGGTGGCGTGGGACGGTGAGCCGGACCATGTCACGATCCGTATCCCCTTGAGTGTACTGCCGACTCATGCCATTGGACCGCGAATGCAGTACACATTGCATCTCGACAACGGCGACATTTGGTCGGGCAACGTACCGCTTGATCAGACCCAAACGTTGCGTCAGGTTCGCTGTGGTCAAGACGTCAGTGCGGTTAAGGCGTTTCTTCCGCGCAAGCCATTGCCGCGGGGCTACCATAATCTGACAGTCCTGATCGGACATCGCGCGTTTCGATCGCTTGTCATCGCCGCGCCAAGCCGCAGCTACCAACCTCCAGCACGTCGCCATCGTGAGCTGGGCATATTTGCCCCGGTCTACGCGTTGAAGTCTCAGCGCAACTGGGGAGTGGGTGACTTTGCGGATGCAGAGGCGCTGGTTACCTGGATTTCTGAACACGGTGGATCAATGCTCGGGACATTGCCGTTTCTCGCGGCCTACCTGGATCATCCCTGCAATCCCAGTCCTTACACACCGGTATCGCGGTTGTTCTGGAATGAATTGTTCGTTGATGTCACCCGTCTGGCTGAGCTGAGTGAATGCTACGAAGCGCAGGAATTGGTCGGCTCCGCTGAGTTTCAGTCGGCGCTGCGCTCGGCACGTGAGGCGCGGCTCGTTGATTATGCGGGGGTCATG
>JBKKDE010000030.1:0-3620 GCA_046708665.1 Candidatus Zixiibacteriota bacterium
CAGATCACCGTCCGCGCGACCGACGCGACCAATGCGTTTGTCGAGTGCACGTTCACGTTGTCAGTCACTAACACCGTCCCGGCTTGCGCCGCGATTCCGCCGACGCTTGCCCCGCAGGGTGTTCCGACTGTCATCGACCTTGGCGATCTCGCCCAGGGTGACGGCGATGCTTTGACCTACACCTACCTCGGTGGCCTCCCGCTCGCTTGGGGCGCCTCGATCGTTGGTGATCAGTTCAGCGCTACCCGTCCGGCCGGCGACGGCGCGTCATACACCGTCAACTATTCGATCACTGACGGCTGCGTGACTGTCAACTGCTCGTTCGATCTGATCTTCGAGAATCCGTGCATCACGATCGTCAAGCAGGGCACCGATTCCACGTATGGTCAGTGGTTGAACGGCGAACATGCCACAGTGTGTGTCGTGGCTGAGCCGGGTGCAATTCCGGATGACGGCAATGCGGGCGGTTACGACTTCCTCATTTGCTACGATCAATCCGGTCTGTCCTTCTTGGGCGCCGAAGGTGGCCCCTCAGGATGGGAATACTTCACCTATCGCACCGGTCCGTTCGGTGGTAACTGCACCGGCGCCTGCCCGGACGGCTATGTCCGTTTGGTCTCGATCGCCGAAATGAACAACGGCACCCCGGTTGATCCTGCCGATCTCGATCTCGACGGCGTCACACTGGCGTGCTTGGAGTTCAACATTACCTCCGACCGCAATTTCATCAACAGCTGCCTGCACGTTGGCTTCTGCTCGTTTGATTGCGGCGACAACGTTATCTCGGATGTGTCTGGTAACATCGTTTGGACCCCGCGTGACGGCGTCAACCTCGGCCCGTACTACACTTGCGAAGGCAACAACAAGCCCGGCGACTCCGTGGCTCCGATCATCTCCTATTGCCCGGGTGCAATTTGCATCGTCGAGCCCCCGGACGACCGTGGTGACCTGAACCTCAACGGTATTGCCAACGAAATCGGCGACGCGGTTCTCTACACCAACTACTTCATCTATGGTTCGTCGGTGTGGAATCCGGTCTACGTTGCGGTCCAGCAGCTTGCTTCGGACATCAACGATGACGGTATCGTGTTGACGGTTGCCGATCTTATTTACCTCATCCGCATCATCACCGGTGACGAAGCGCCGTTCCCGCCCGGAACTGGCACTGGCTCGCCGAAGGTGTCCCCGTATGCCAACTCGGTTGATGTGACCAACGACGTCTCCAATGGCGCCGTCACGGTCCGCACCAACTCGTCGGTTGACATCGGCGCGGCTCTCTTGGTCTTCCGTTTCGACGGTACCGTTGGCGCGCCTGTGCTCGCTAACAACTCCGGCTTGCAGATCCGCTCGAACGCCGCCAATGGCGAACTTCGTGTGTTGGTTTCGCAGACCGTTGAAGCCGCCGGCTCGCGTTTGACCGCCGGCTCCAACTCGCTCGTGACCATTCCTGTGAATGGCAACATCGAGCTCGTTGAGTCGCAGTTCTCGGATGCCAACGGCGGACTCTTGTCGGTCAACGCGGCTTCGGCCTCGATCCCGACTGAGTACGCTCTCTTGCAGAACTATCCGAACCCCTTCAACGCGGGCACGGTCATTCCGTTCACGTTGACGAAGGAGTCCGAGTACACCGTCTCCATTTACAACGTTGCGGGCCAGGTTGTTCGTACCTTCACCGGTATGGGCGCTGTCGGCACGAACCGTCTTGAGTGGAATGGCCGTACGGTTGGTGGAGATGAGGCGGCCACGGGTATGTACTTCTACCGCGTGACCACGCCAGAATTCACCTCGACCAAGAAGATGGTCCTGATCAAGTAGTTGCTTTCTCCATCGGGGGAGGGTATCATCCCTCCCCCGGTGATTTAAAAAAGTCACCGACCGTAGACGCGGTTTATCCTGAGCGACTCGTGCTGAGCGAAGTCGAAGGAAGTCGAAGCACTCGCCCACTGTACCAAACCGAGAAGAAGGAGGCCCCAAAGAAGCGATTCGAGAACGAGCACGGTTGTTCAGATCGCCAAAACACTATCAGGAGGTTCCCTAAGCAATGCCTGCACCCAGCCCGGCTACCGTCATCGCGACGGCCCTTCAACCGGCTGGGTTTTTTGTTTTCGGAGCAGAAGCCATATGGCAAATGTGTCCAGATGCAGGACGAGTGCAAGTCAGCCCTCGGGCTGACTCAACCACTAAGTGCATCTGTCCTGACGAGTCGCAAGTGCAAGTCAGCCCTCGGGCTGACCTGACCAAACGGTTAGCCCAAGGGCTGACACTCACAGGGTTCTTTTGGGTTCAGAAATCGATGTCAACTTCGCAGATTATCGAGGTTAAAACGTCAGAGAATTGTTATATTAATAGGGCTGTACGGTACCCGTTTTGTACCCCAGTTTTTCGCAGTCCGCGTCGACATATTCTGATGGTTGAGCAGGGTTTACAGAAGCAACGGTCATACTGTGCGTTTGCGTGTTGATAACTCAAGACTTCACGCAAGCGCGTGACGGATATGGCAAGTTTGGCCTCACACGCTTGACAAAAAGAAAGGAACGAGAGACAACGCGGCGTACCGCAGCACAAACGGGCTCCACCCGCATTGTTCTGACTGCCGCACGCGCAATTCGCCATTACCGCGAAAGGTTCGTACCGCTTGATCCCGAGTGACTTGTCCTGTGCGACTCGCCCTGAGAGAAGTCGAAGGGAGCGAAGGAAGTCGAGGGACGCCCACTCAACAGATTTGAGTCGGGCACTGGGTTTGCGATTTGAACCATACCGAGGTCGGAGTCCTCACCGCACACGATGTGTGGGACGATGCCGACAGGTGAGTCAAAAGGCGTTGCCCGCCAACATCAACCCGCATGAACGCGGGTGGTGAATAGGTGAGTAGGCGGGGCATCACGTAAACCTGTAACGCACTAGGTACGTGCCGGACAAAGGAAACTATGCACGCGGTTGCACATGCAATTGAAGCTCTCAAGGCGAATTCGCGAGGATTGTCCTCGAAAGGGGTCAGGTCTATGAGTCAGATATCACGTCAGCGGGAATTCCCATGGGTCACAGGGGCGCTGCGCTTCATGCTCAGCATGATTGTGGCCGCGTTGCTCGTCTTCGGATTCGCGGGCTCCGCGGAAGCGCAGACGCCATCTCTCGTGGATACGATCCGCGTGGTGAATACGTCTGCCAATGTCGGTGACACGTTCGATCTCAACTTCTACATCCGAAACGTGGATACACTTGGCGCGTACGTCTTTCGCGTTCGTTTCAACCCGGCAATCATCGAGCCGCTTACCGATACGACAATCACATTTACCGACACCACGGTCTCTGTCGAGTCGGCTACCGCGCTGAGGCACGTGCCTGCATTCGAGACGTTTGCAGGTAGTATTCCTGATCCTGGGGTCATGACCTTTCTCGCTCTTGACAACGACCAGACCCCAAGCGAGTTCTTCTTGCCCGGAGCGGGTAACGCTTTGCGGATTCGCTGGGTGGTCAAGGCGGGAGCTCCGAACGGATTGAGTGCAATCACGTTTGAGAACGACCCGAATTTTCCGTCATCCTACAACACGATTTCGGACTATCGCGCTCGAATATTCAAGCGCCCCACGCTCACCGCCGGCGGCGTGACCGTAGGGGGA
>JBKKDE010000031.1:0-4000 GCA_046708665.1 Candidatus Zixiibacteriota bacterium
GCAGTGGTCCCGCCCACGATACGCGGCGTGTTCTTGGTGCCAAATTTTGCGTTGCCCGGATCGACACGTTCCGGCGAAAAGGCGAGGTAGAAGTCGATGCCTGCTTTAAGGCCCGATTCTTCCAGCTTGGGACGAATCAACTCTTCGGTCGTCCCTGGATAGGTAGTCGATTCCAACACGATCAGCATATCGCGGTGCAAATGCGGCTTCACAGTCTCGACTGCGGCGACGATGTACGAGACATCCGGGTCCTTGGTTTTCGAGAGCGGCGTGGGGACACAGATTGCCACACAATCGGCCTCGGCGATCATCTTCGGATCGAGCGTCGCCCGAATCTTGCCAGACTTTACCAATGGACCAAGCGTGGCATCATCGACATCACCAATATCAGAGGTTCCCGAGTTTACCAACTTCACCTTCTTCTCGGAAATCTCAAACCCGACTACATCGAGGCCCGCTTTGGCCACTTCGACAGCGAGCGGGAGACCCACATAGCCGAGACCGATGATTGCCACTTTGGCAGTCTTGTTCTGCAGCTTGGTCTCAAGCGGGGAAAGTGCGACGGTCTGTGTGGTCGGCATTGTTACCTCAGTTTCGTCATTTCGACGAGAACATCCTCAGTGACATCGAGCGATTCACTTACGAACAGCGGATTCACTTGCTCCAGATCGATGATCAAGTCGAGTGCCCCGGCTTTCGCAACCGTCTTGGCAGCATCGGCGAGTTTGGTGTAAATCGGGGCGAGCAATTCTGCCGACTTGGTTTCGATAATGCCGGCTTCGCCAAAGGTCTCTTCCATGAACGTCTGATAATCCTCCGACTTGAGCTGAAGCTCGTTGCGCATTCTATCCACTGAAGCGGAGACATTCTGCTCTTGGGCCAACTGCATGTCTTCGGCCAGCTCCTGAAGCTCAAGCTGTCGCTGATCGCGGCGGCGTTCGAAGTCGACGACCATATCATCAATCTCCTTGAGGGCCGCTTTGAACTCCATGTTGTCTTTGCGAACCCGTTGGACATCAACCGTGCCGACTTTGGTTTGAGCATCGGCAGGGGCGGCTATCCCAACGAGGATGAGGGCCACGAGAGTTGCTGAAAATACAACTTTCTTCATAAAGTCCTTTCCGGCCACGAGGGTTGCGTTGCCGTCTTGGCGTATACACCACTGGCCGGTAACGGTTTAACCAATATATCGGCAGGAACCGTCCCGGTCAATCTACCTACAGCTTTGTGTCTCAACCTTTGAATCTGAAATTTCCCGAATTGGTGTTATCTTGGGAACAGTCGGGCCATCGGAACCGTCTTAACCACAACGGTTATAACAAGCACATATCGCCCTCGAGCACCGGGCGCGTGACGACGATGAAAAGCATATGACAAAACCTACAAACCTCTCGAAAGTTTCCCGGGCAATGCTGGTGTTGGTTGCCGTTTTGGCACTTCAGCAACCGCTGCATGCCCAGACCACAACCTCAGACACAGTACGGTCGCCGGTCATCCTCAACCCCTCTGAGACAATTTTCGTCAACCCTCAGCAGGTGCCGTCGGGCGTCGAGTGGATCGGGCGCACCGGCATCCGGCAGGAATTGATCGAGGCCGACCGTCTGTCGGCACAGGGACGCTACCAGGATGTTGTCGATTTTCTGCTGCCGATCTGGAACTCTGAACTGCGGACCCGTCCCGATGAGGCCATTGCACAGGCGCTCAAACGGGCGTACCGCTCGCTCAAAGACTACAGTGGTATGCGCGCGATCATCCGTCAGCAGTTGGAGCTAAATCCGCAGAATCCGATTACGCAGGCCGATATGGCCGAAGCGTTTTTCTCAGACAACATGGCCGACTCGGGCCAGGCGACGATCGAGCGGATGATTACATCCGATCCGCAGGACCGAGAGCGGCATCATCTGGCCGCGCAGACTTACATGCGCATCGGACGTTACAATGAAGGAATCGAGGTCTACCGTCGCGCCCGTGTCATGATCGGCGACTCGACACTTTTTGCCGAAGACATGGCCCGTTTTTTCGAAGCGCGGCGTGAGTATGCCGGCGCTGTCGAAGAGTATTTCAAGTGGCTCAATGCCCATCCCGAGTCGCAACGCAACGTCCAGAAATCGATCACGAATCTGATCAAAGTCCCCGAAGCCGCGCCTCAGATCACAGCCGCGCTGCAACGGATCATCAGGGCATACCCCAAGCACGAATACGCGCACCGCCTCTTCGGTGACCTCTTGCTCGAATCGGGGCGTCTCGATTCCGCGTTTTCGGAGTATCGTCGCGCGGATGCCCTGTCGGAAATTCCCGGCCAACATCGGCTCTTCGGCATCGAGCGCGCCATCGAGATGAAGAAATACCCGACCGCGCGCACTGAAGCGATCGCATTCCTCAAGGACCATCCGAAGCATTCCGATCTGCTTCGTGTAAATTTGGCGCTGGCGCGCGCCGAACTCGCGTTGGGGAATCCCAGCGTTGCGGTCAATATGCTCAAGACGCTCGCCGCGCAGTTCACTCTCGAAACCGAGCGTGTCCGCGTTCTCTACGAAATTGCGGAAATCTATCGACGCGCCACGCCCGACAAGGATTCCGCCGAAGTCTACTTCCGGGCGATCATCGCCAGCCCGACCCGTTCTCCGGAACGCACCGCGGCATGGCTGCGCATGGGCGAATTGGCCATCTACCACGGCGACCTCGCCGAGGCAGAGTCGTCATTCGTGCAGGCGTCAAACTCTCCCGCACCGGCGCTGCGGGAAGAGATCGGATTCCGTCAGGCCGAGTTGTTGTTCTTGAAAGGCGAGTATGAGAAGTGCGCGACGAAATTCAAAGAGTTCATGCTGCAGTTCCCGCGCGGGCTCTATGTCAATGACGCGATCAAGTACTCCGCGATGATCGCCGACGGCAGCGATGAAATGAACTGGTCGCTCAATCGCTATAGCGCGGGCATGGTGTTCCTGCGTCGCGAGATGCGGGATTCCGCGATGGCGGCATTCGGGCAACTCTCGACAGACTCGGCCAATAAACTGGCCGATGCCGCGCAGTTCGCGATCGGGGATGTGCACTCTTCCTCCGCGGCATTCGAGTCGGCGATTGACGCCTACAGGGTGCTCATTACACGATTCCCGGAGAGTTTTATGGTACCCCGCGCCTGGGCGCGCATCGGTGAAGTGTATGCGGATTCGCTCGGGGATCCGGCGCAGGCACGCGCCGCGTATCAAGTCATCCTGAGCGACTACAAGTCATCGCCGGTTGTGGAAGAAGCCCGGCGTCGGTTGCAGATTCTGCCTGTGCCGTAGGCATCGGCTACTCAAGCACAAGCTGGGCTGCGCGAAGTTTCGGGCCGGCAGCCGGATCAGTCCACACAACGATCACGTGTTCCCCATCGAATGCGATGCGCGGGAAACCGCTTTCACGATCCGCTGAGGTATGGCCAACGGAGATCGGGCTCGACATGGTTCCTGAGTCCGTAACGACGCGCATGAAAATCTTTGTGTCCTTACCTACAGATTGAAGCCAAACCACGCAGGCCCGTTTGTGATCGAGCATGCACAGGTCAACACGCCCCAACGCCGAACCCAAGTCGACCCGCATCGGGGCGCCGAATTCTTCGCCACGATTGCTCGAGAATGCGGCATAGACACGCGCCGAATCACCGGCTTCCATCGTAAACCAAGCCGCTCCGACCGTATGATCAAAGGCATCCAAGGACGGCCCATTCACAGGGCATCCGACGATGCGCCAATTGTCGGCGTGCAATGGGTCGGGCTTGGTCCATTCACCTTTCGCGAATCGGATAGTTGAAATGTCGCGGACCTCGTCGTCGTGCCGGTCGCGGTAGGCGACTACCAGCGATCCATCGGAACACCGGGCCATTGATGTCTGGCAACAATCGCAAACTTTGGGATCGATCAGCGTCTCGTCTTGCAACTTGCCATCGGCGTCGATTCGTGCGGCGCGCAACGTCATCGACCCTTCCGGTTTCACCATTTCACGACCATCGAGCCACACTGCG
>JBKKDE010000032.1:0-9991 GCA_046708665.1 Candidatus Zixiibacteriota bacterium
GATCACCTCGCGCCAAACGATGTGCGAGAGCCAACCCCGCCGCTCCGCCGGCGCAGCCAAGCCCCCACACCGGGGTTCGCACCAGGTTCGGAGATAATTGAAGTGAGTTCAGAATACGGGAGTCAATTGATGGTGTCGCCAGCCCGGTGGTCGAGACATAAACGAGATGTGTAATCTCGCTCAAGGCGATGCCCGACTGCTCCGAGCATGCGCGAAGAACTTCGCCCCCGAGACGCGTGCTCTCCTCGATATAGCGATTGTTCTTCTCGGCAAATGTACGCGGCTGAAAGAACCACTCGGGCGGCATGCTGAGATAACGCCTTTCAATCCCGGCATGTGCGAATACTGGCAGCAAGCGTTCGACGTCGCCTCGTCGGCTCTGAAAGTAGGCCGATGCAAACTCACGCGCCTGCGCTTGCGTCAAAGCATGCGCAGGGACTGCAGTTGCAATGGCGGCGACCTTGGTCATTCTGTTATAATAATAGCCGGGTCAATGGACACATCCTACACTCGAAACTGAAATGAGTCAGGCATCACCGGTTTCCTGTGGGCTTAGCCGATGCGCTCCGAAGTCGATTTATCGTTATACTTGGTGGGCAGAATTATTCTCCCCCTCTGGCCTAAGGTCCCGCAGCGAAGCGGAGGGAGGGAGATGTCCAGCGACAGCTTTAGTCGTCCTGAGCGTAGTCGAAGGATCGTCGCGGGACAGAGAGGACAACCCGCGCGTCTGTTTCGATTTCGCTTCTGTCGGTTCTGGCTCGTGATCTAGATAATCGTCTCATGAGGAGGACACAATGCTCCGACTTCCACTCTTCAGTCTTATCCTTCTGCTGGTCATCTCACTGGCCATCCTGCCAACCATTCCCGCTCACTCCTTCCCATCACCGGAGAAGTCAGAGGAAGAGAAAGTTCAGGATGTGCGCAAGGACGCGACAGAGTCATACAACAAAGGCGTCGAGAAGCAGAGGAAAGCCCTCGAGCACTTCGCGAAGGGCGACACATCCAAGGCCACGAAGGAATTGGAGAAAGCGGTTAAAGAGTACGACAAGGCCATCGCAAAGAACGACAGCTTCCCCGAAGCCCTCTCGAACATGGGCTACTGTTTGCGCAATCTGGGCAACTACACGAAAGCGCTCGAAGTCTACGATCGCGCCTTGAAACTGAAACCCGAGTTCCCAGAAGCGATCGAATACCGTGCCGTGGCTTATCTGTGGCTGGGACGCAAAGTCGAAGCGAAGTCCGAATACGAGCGATTGCTCAAGATGGATTCGACTCAGGCGGCTGAATTGAAGTCTGCAATCGATGCGGCGGAAGTGGGGAGACTCACAAAAGGCAAGTGGTAGAGCAGTCCAATACTGATTAAACCCGTCATTCCAAGTCTGCGCTCTCTGCAGACTTGGAATCTTTGTCACTGTCGACGCGAGTGGATAGCCTATTGCGCCTCCGACGCCATAAATTCCTCCAACTTCACCATCCACGCATCCATCTTTTCGTATTCCTTCGCCCGCTCCTCTGTGAGCGCCGCCAATCGTTCCCAATCGCGCGCGATCCCTTCACCCGACAATTCGGTTTCGATAGCGTCGATGCGTGACTCCAAATCGGCGATGGTAGTCTCGATTTCTTTGCGTTGACGGTCGCGTTTCTGCGTGCGGGCGCGTTCTTTCTTCCGCTCCTCCCAATCCTTGGCCGATTCGGAACTGGATGCCGACTGACTTTGCGCGGCTGCGACACCAAGCGCTGCATCGCGTCTCGCTGCCCAATCAGAATAGTTACCCAGCGACAGCGAGACATTCCCCTCGCCAACGTAGAGGATCTTGGTCGCGAAACGATCGAGGAATCGACGGTCGTGACTGACAATCAGCGCGGTTCCATCGAATTCGGCCAGTGCATCTTCGAGGACTTCACGCGCCGCAACATCGAGATGATTGGTCGGTTCATCCATGACAAGGAAGTTGGCCTTGGTCAGCATGAGCTTGGCCAATGCCAGACGGTTCATCTCGCCACCCGAGAGATCGGCCACTTGCTTAAAAACATCTTCACCGGTAAAGAGAAACCGTGCCAGATATGACCGCAACGGCCCTGCTTCGAAACTCGGATGCTCGCTCCAGATTTCGTCGATGACACTGCCGGAGCCATCCAGTGTATCGAGATGCTGATCAAAGTATCCGATCTCGACACGCTGTCCCTGCCGGATCACGCCCTCGTAGTGGTTGTCGTGACCGACAATCGCGCGCAGGAGCGTCGTCTTCCCCGCGCCATTCGGTCCGATCACGCCGATCTTGTTATCGCGTTCGCACGTAAACGTGACATTGTCGAGGATCGTACGCCCGCCAAGTTTCTTCGTCAGATGCCGTACGGCCAAGACCTCACGAAAGGATCGTCGCGCCGACTGAAATCCCAATTTGATCTCGCTGGTGTCATCGGTGGGGCGATCCAGCCGCTCGAGTTTGGAGAGCGCCAATCGCTTCGATTGCGCCTGCCGGGTCTTTTGCCCGGCGATATTGCGCACGATAAAGTCCTGAATGCGCGCGATCTCCGCCTGCTGCATGTCGAACGCTTTCTGACGGCGCTCGAAACGTCGCGGCTTCTCTTCGCGGAAGTAGAGGTAGTTGCCGTCGTATTGCTCGAGCGTTCCATTAACCAATTCGACCACACGCCCGGCGAACCGTTCGAGAAACACACGGTCATGCGAAACCAGCACGCAGGCAAATGGTGCTTCGATGAGGTACTGCTCGAGCCACTCGACCGCAGGGATATCGAGATGATTCGTCGGTTCATCGAGGAGAAGCAGATCGGCGGGGGTAAGAAGCAGACGCGCAAGCTCGGTGCGGGTGCGTTCTCCGCCGGAGAATTGTGCGATTGGATCAGTCCACCGTTCACGTGGAAAGCTGAGCCCTGTGAGGACACGCTCGACCTGCATTTCCAGGTCATAAGCCCCGGCATGATCCAGTTCATGTTGAACCTCGCCGAGTCGTTTCTGCAATTCTAGATCATCCGGTTTGGCGGCAACATCCGCGGCCAATTCAACCGCCGTCTGACGCATATCGAGCAAATCCTGACGCGCCTCGAGGATGTAATTGAAGAGGGTGACATCGATAGCGCGGTCGGGAATCTGCCCCATCTCGACAATGCGCGCACCGCGCCCGAGTGTGCGCGTCCCGTCGTCGGGCTCCATGCGTCCAACGACAATCCCCATGAGCGTAGTCTTGCCGGACCCGTTACGCCCGACCAACGCGATCTTCTGCCCCGATTGGATTTCCCAATCCACACCAAGCAGAATATCCCCGCCTGTAGCGAAGGCCTTCTTAATCCCATGGAGCGAAACAACGATCATGTGGGGAAGTTACGAATAAATGGGGCAATGAAAACAGGTGCGCGAATCACCCCCGCGCAGTCGCACCCTCAGGCATAGGCGCCGAATCGGCCGACTCGCCAGCGATATCACGTTTGCGCGTACGCGCCAGATACATCTCGAGGAAAAACAGGGCAACAGCCAGCCAGAGGAATAATGGCCGAAGTTCGGTGCCGTAGCGCGTTTGCGTGACTGCATCAGTGATTGTCTGGCCCGGCTCGACCCACTTGACGTTGAACCCCGGCCAACGGCGCGCGAGTTCGTCGCGGTCGATCAGCGCAGCATCCATTTCGGTCGGATCGACATTTACGGAGAATGCATCAATCGGCCGGTTGTTGGCCGTGATCGTATAGACACCGGGCACATCACCGCCATCGTAGGTGATGCGTGTGCGCGAGCCGACTGTCTCCAACCCCGGACGCGCCAATGCGCCATCAGGGCGGATGATCTCGATTGTGGCGTTCGCCGCGATTGCGTGCGACGGCTCACGTATTACCGGCTCGCCCACCAGGAAATCGCTGCGGCGTTCGGACAAGTCCGCGGCGAGATACTCCACCAAACGGTTCGTAAACGGCACGAACACCGAGCGCAGTGCCAGGTCGGTGTACGGCGGATTGATTGGCGACCACGACACGAGCCACTTTCCCGCATCGAGACGCGACTCCGAGAGCGCGGGACGTCCGCCGGAAAAATCCACGATTGTCGTACCCTGTGCGTTCCCTTCGGTTCGGAAAATCGAGAACCATTTGATCTCGGGAATCCGCTCAATCGGCACATCACGGTAGACCGACCAGATCGGATGATTCCAGTCAATGCGATCCCACACGAAGAATCGATCCTCGGTCGGCACATTCGGTAACGGCCCGAGCCGCAACCCGAACCGCGGTGTCGCAACGAAAGTGTTCCAAGCAGCGGTATCCGCATCGAATGCCGGTGCCATGAACACACCACCCCCGGCACGTACAAACCTCTGGATCTGCTCGGTGACCACACGTTCGGGAGCACGCCAATCGGTGATCAGCACGGCATCGTAGTCGAACAGATTCTTACGCACCAATTCCGGGGAATCAATTTCATCGATGAGTAGCCGGGCGGTTGCTCCCGGTTGCGGGGCGAGCGCCAACGCAGCGGCACGGCGTCCGATCGGATAGTCCGAAACGAGCAGTACGCGAATCTGATCGGGTATGGAGACTGCGAAATGCCTCTGGTTGTCCCGCGGATTGTCATCGGGCGAAATCTCGACAAAGCCATTGTGAACACCGGGAGTGGACACTGATCCGGACAGCGCGATGGTGGCGGTCCCCTGCGACCCAACACTCAATTCTTCTTGGGCCACTCGTCGCCCATCGATAAATAAACTGGCGAGCAAACGATCCGCCGCGCGGGTCGTGTGATTCTTGACTGTCGCAGTGACGGTGAAGGGATAATTCGGCTCGAGCAGCTGGCTGCCCAATTCGACGTTGGAAACTCCCAAGTCGAACGATTCCTCGTCATCGGCCACATCAACCACATACAGTGTTGCCTTTGAAATCGACCCGCTGTCGGCGTTGAGCGCCGAACGGGTAAAACCTTCGCGTCGACGATCGGTGATGAGATATACCTCACGATTCAAATTGACGGCACTTGCGAGAGCGGCGTCAGCCGCCTTGAGCGCGGCAGTCGCATCGGTCGCTCCGAATCCGACCTCGGTATTGGCGAGGCGTTCGATCAACGGCCCAACTGCTGCGGTCGGCGGATCGGTCTTCGGTGCATCGCTGTCGGCAAAGGTCAGCCCAATGACTTCGTCACCCTCGCCGAACAGTCCGCCGATCTCCCGCACGCGCCGTTGGGCACGTTCCGCCGCTGTGCCATTGGGAGTCTCCGTGGCCATCGACGCCGATTGATCCAATGCAATGACCGCACTTGTCCGGGCGCGTCCACCAATGGCCGAGAAATTGTCCCCTTGCAATGCGGGACGCGCGAAGGCGAGAACCGCGGTTGTGATCAGGAGAGTGCGAACAGCCAAAAGCAGCCAGCGCCGCAATTCCAAACGCCGCATGCGCGACTTGCGCAAATCGCGCAGAAACATGATCGAGGAAAACTCGACAGTCTTAACCTTACGCCGATTCAACAAATGAATCAGAAGCGGAACAATGGCCGCAACCAGACCGGCGAGAAATGCGGAGTTCAGGAAATTCATCGGATTGTTCTACACGCTACCCCGGCTAACGCCCATACGCCCGCTTGAGCCATTTCTCTGACTGCTTGATGGCGGGTGAGCCGCCGTTGACTGTGGTAACGGCCTGATACTCGACAAGTGCGGCTTTGCGCCGATCCAGTCTGTCATAACACTTGCCGCGTAGCAGATGAATACGTCCCAATTCAATTGGCGCATCGGTAACTTCCTGCGCCAGTGCGAGATGCTCCAGCGCCGCATGTACCGAGTCCAATCCCAGAAGCGCCTCGGCGGCGATGATCCATCCGGTCGCTTCGGTCGGGCTGTTTAACAGGACGGGGGTGATTGTGCGTCGAGCTTCGGCGAAATACGCCCGCGCCGAATCCTGCCCTTTGCGCCGTTCGGAGAAATACCAACCCATGCGCAGCCGCAGCTCGCCGCCGGCCAGTGGGCCGGGGCTATTCGATAATCCCCGCCGCCAGAATGTCGCCGCCGAATCAACCCGGCGCGCATCCCACTGGATATCCCCCATGCGCAGGTTTGTTTGCGCATCGGCCGGTTTACGGTTCATCACATGCAGATATGTTCGCCAAGCAGAGAGATCGTCGCCAGCGGCACGTTGCGCTTCAGCCAGTAGCCAGCGGTCGACTTCATTCTCCGGAAACTCAGATGCAATGCGAGTGAGTGTCGTTGCCGCATCCTTCCAGCGTCCAAGCTGCCCTTGCGCGAGCGCGATCTTGTGGAGAATGTCCAACGTCGGCGGCGAATTGACCGCAACCAACGCCTGCTCCAAATATTCCAGGTGTGCCTCAAAATCACGGAAGGCGACCGCACGGTTCGCATAGTGCATGAATTCTTCGCCGACAAATTGACGCGCTTTGAGATAGGCAAGCCACTTGGCTTCCAATTCAGGGAGAGTCTGGTTGTACACCGACCAGATCGCGCGATGAATGGATTGATCGGTCGCGCGATCGAAGAGGGACTTGAAGTTGGGGATGCCATATGTGCTGATTAGCCATGTCACAAACGATTCGGCATGATGGTCGGCCACGGTGCGGTTGTACCGCTTGTAGTCGATGGTTCTCGCCAATGAATCCAAAGGAATCGAATTCCCCGCCGCGCGGTCTTTGATGACATCGTAATCGGCGAACCCGAAATATCCAGCAACACCGGAGGCCAGTAGCTGTGGAGCGTACCCCCATTCGCGGTAGATGGCCGCGAGGATCAATGCTCTGGGGCGAATTTTTGATTCAAAAGGGCTGTGTGGGGCGACGACTTTGTACCGTGCCGGGTCGATGGAATAGCCATATTCCATCTCGTCGGGATGGCCCGCGAGGTTGCCCGGCGGCAGGTAGACGCGCAGCCGATCGATCGATGTCATGGCGAACGTATCGACCAAGGCCTGGAATTCGAAGTCCAACGCGCTACGGACTGGCAGAAATTGCATTGCTGGAAGAATGCCTTTGGGGACAAAATACTCGGCGCGCAACGAGTAGATCGGTTCCCAGAAAGCGCTGTCTTCCGACATCACCAGTGTGTCATTGGGCACATTCGAGACGTGGGGTACCAAACGCGCGCTGTACCGCGATTTTCCCTTCCCGCGAATGTCGTCGATCAACATCGCCGCTCCGAATGCGACTGTTTTGTCATCCGATCGGTTCGCCGGCAACGGACCTGTCACGTAGAGACTGGTCGCCAATGCGACATTGCCGCTTGAGGAGGGATTGATCGTCACATCGAAGACGAAATTCCCAACCCGCAACGTTGTCTTACGTCCGTAGAGAACAGAGAACGACACGGAATCGACGATGGCCGACTCCGGCGGATCGACATCCAAATGCTCATTGATGATGACATCGAGAATGATGCCGTTGACGGCGAATGTCGTGGAGGTGCCCACGAACAGAATTGTGAGCAGGATCGCCGTGATTGCTGATTTGATGTGCGGGTAGGTCATGTTTACTTCAACTCGGTTATGCGTCTGCCAGTTCGCGGAGTGAACTCAGATTCATCCGGTCCAATTTGCCGTCTTCGTCCTTTTCTGTCTCTATAATCTTCGGCACATTCTTGAGGCGCGCATCGCGCATGATGAATCCAAAGGCGTCTTTGCCGATGAACCCCTTGCCGAGATGCTCATGACGGTCCTTGTGCGTCCCGAGATCAAATTTGGAATCGTTGCAGTGAATGGCTTTCAACCGATCCAAGCCGATGACACTGTCGAACTGCTTCATCGTCGCCTTGTAGCCTTCTTCCTTACGGATATCGTAGCCGGCCGAGAACACGTGGCAGGTATCGAGACAGACAGCGGCGCGGTCGCCATGGTCGAGCTTGTCGAGAATCGCTCTCAGCTCTTCGAATGTCGAGCCAATATGCGAACCCGCTCCGGCTGTGGTTTCGAGCAGCAATAGAGTGGGACTTGACTTGTGTTTGGCCAAGACCCAATCCATCGCTTTGGCGATTCGGGCAATCGAATTCTCGGCCCCGTCGCCGGTATGCGCGCCCGGATGAAATACGAGGTGCTCAACACCGAGCACGGTGCAACGCTCATACTCGATAGCCAATGCCTCGCGTGACTTCTCGAACAACGCCGGATCGGGCGAACCGACATTAATCAAATACGACGAATGCGCTACTGCAGGGCCGATCCCGGTGCGTTTGCGTTCATCGTGGAACTTGGTGACTTCCTCATCGGTGAGCGGCTTGGCGCGCCATTGGTTTGATGATTTAACGAAGAGCTGCATGCAGGCGCAATCCACCGCCTCGGCGTGCAGGATGGCATTGTACACTCCGCCCGCAATTGACATGTGCGAGCCGACAAGCGGGCCCTTCACTTTCTTCGTCGGTCCCATGGGTCTTATAAGTCCTAATTAATACAACCGTTGGCGTTTCGCCAGATACGAAAAGAGCGCGTAATCATAGGGTACTGCGGTATCGATCGGCACATAGTCGATAAATGCATCGCGGCACTCGCGACGGAAACGGTCCATATGCGCGCCGACCGAGCGTTGGTATTCCGCTTTAATCTGCCACGGCAGAGTCGAAATCTCTTCGCCAGTCTCCATGTCCTTGAAGATCGCCTCGGCGGGAAAATCGAATGACCGCTCCGAGGGATCAAGCACGTGAAAAACCATGACCTCGTGTTTGCGATGACGGAAATGCCGCAATCCCGCCATGACTTTCGCCGGATCATCGAACAAATCGGAAATGACGATAATCAGCCCGCGACGTTTGATGCGGTCGGCCATTTCATGCAGGGCAATCCCAGCATTGGTGATATTCGCCGGCTCAGCCCCTGCGAGTGTTGTGAGCAGGGCGTGCATGTGCACGGTCGCCGATTTAGGCGGTATGTACGTACGGATTTTCTGATCAAAGATGACCAGCCCAACCGCATCGCGCTGCTTGAGCATCAGGAAGGCGAGCGCCGCGCCAAGCTGGGCGGCATAGGTGAATTTGCTGACCGATGTCGAAGAGTACGACATCGACTTGGAGACATCGAGGAGGATGTACGATTTGAGATTGGTTTCTTCCTCGAACTCCTTCACGAAATAGCGATCGCTCTTCGCGAAGACTTTCCAGTCGATATTGCGAATCGGATCGCCGGGCATGTACTGACGGTGCTCGGCGAACTCGACCGAGAATCCGTGGTATGGCGATTTGTGCAGTCCGGTGATAAACCCTTCGACCACCAAACGCGCCTTCATCTCCATCGACTTGAGTCGGGAGATGACCTCGGGATTCAGGAATTGGCGGTGGTCGGCGGTGGGCATGGGCAGAGTTCGCAGGGCGCATCAGCGTGCACACAAATCGAAAGATGGGCTAATCGCCCTTCGGCTTTACATCGGCGATCAGACGATCAATGACTTCCAATGTCCCGACCCCATCCGCTTCGGCATTGAACGATGTCACGATACGGTGGCGTAGCACCGGACGCGAGACAGCACGAACATCATCGACGGACGGTGTCGGACGGCCATCGAGGATGGCTTTGCACTTGGCGCCAAGAACAAGATACTGCGAGGCGCGGGGCCCCGCTCCCCAGGACACCCAATCCTTGATGTACTGCTTGGCGCCCGCTTCCTTCGGACGGGTGGCACGCGCCAGCGAGACGGCGAACGCGATGACATGGTCGGACACAGGCACGCGTCGCACGAGATTCTGCAATGTGCGAATCATGTCCGAGTCCATCACCGGCTTGATATCAGCGACTGCTGCCGATGTGGTCGATTGCACAATCTGCTCTTCTTCGCTCACGCTGGGATAATCAACGTAGATATTGAACATGAATCGGTCGAGCTGCGCTTCCGGAAGCGGATACGTGCCCTCCTGCTCGATTGGATTCTGCGTTGCCAGGACAAAAAATGGTTCCGGCAAACGAAATGTCTCGCCTCCAGCTGTCACTTCATGTTCCTGCATCGCCTGCAACAGCGCCGCCTGAGTCTTGGGAGGAGTACGGTTGATTTCGTCGGCGAGTACGATATTGGCGA
>JBKKDE010000033.1:0-17413 GCA_046708665.1 Candidatus Zixiibacteriota bacterium
TCATCGTTCGGGGTAGGGCGAGCGCTGAACCGTTCAAGGTGTGGGGGAAATACACTTTTCCACCACCGGTGGGCCGGACGCGCAGATCCATTCTTCGCGATTGGAAATCCTCAAAGTTGGAACAAGATGACACCTCAAGCCAGCCATCGATACCTGCCGCGTACACTTCGAGGTCGTAGCATTTCGCCGCTGCAAACGACAGATCTCCGGATGCGAGCATTCGCACACGGTACGGCAGCCCCAACGCCTGCAAGACAGCTTCGGCGTCGGCAGTCAGGGTCTCGAGTTCGTCGTAGGACGAATCCGGCTGTACGACTTTGACCAGTTCAACTTTATCGAACTGATGCACACGGATCATTCCTCGAGTGTCTTTCCCAGCAGCACCTGCTTCACGCCGGAAGCATGGCGTATACGCGCACCAATTACGCGGAAGAGTAGCTTCTGGGACGATGGATCCCGCCTCAAGATTTGTGAGCGGTACCTCGGCAGTAGGAATCAGCCACATGTCATCGGCTTCGATGTGGTACATGTCCTCCGCCAATTTCGGAAGTTGACCTGTGCCCTGCATGGTTTTGCTAGTCACAAGATACGGCAGTCGGTGCTCGATGTACCCGAATTGGGCATGGCGGTCGAGCATGAAATTTATCAGAGCCCGCTGAAGACGCGCGCCATCGCCGCGCAAAACGAAGAACCCCGATCCTGAGACATTGGTCCCCGCTTCGCCATCATAGATTCCTAGCTTTTCACCGAGTTCCCAGTGCGGGAGCGCTTTAAAGTTAGGAACCGGACATTCACCCCAGGCGCGTACGTCTTGATTGTGTGTTTCATCACCGATCGGGACACTGTTGTGAGGAAGATTCGGTATTCGCAGTTGAACCTGATGCAATGCCGCTTCTACCTCACGCAATTCAGAATCGAGTGCTTGTGCCTTATCAGAGACAGTCCGACCAAGTGCGATGATGTCGGCACCATCGCGCCCGGCCTTTTTCTCTTCGGCGATGCACTGAGACAGCTGATTGCGCTCGTGCTTGAGTGATTCGACCTCCGCGATGATCGCTCGGCGTCGGGAGTCGTGGTTGAGAAAGTCGTCGACAAGTGACGGCGGCGTGTTCTTGGCCGCTACCGACTCGCGGACTCGATCCGGGTTGTCGCGAATGTGTTTAAGATCGAGCATGCCTCTCCATCGTCCTGGGTCGTGTGCTTGTCTGGGGAATGTAATCGAGAATTCGTGTGGGTCAAACACCTGCATCAATGATGTCGGTCACGATACCGGCCCTAGCGTCTCGATCGCGGACTTCTGCGGTCGCACGAGCGGCTGGAGCACTGAGACCGGTTTGTAGCCGGGGACTATCCTCAGGAGCATGTGAAGTGTTTTGTCCCGGTCACCGCCGCGCGCCGTGGTCAGTAATTCCGTAACTTGGGACTCGAAGTCACGGGCTGCGTCATCGATGGCATCAATCACCCAAATCTTGTTGTGCCCCGAGGGCTTGGGCACGACTCCGGGGTCGAACAAGTCTTCAGACAGCTTTTCGCCCGGCCGTAGGCCCACAATTTTGATTGGAATGTCAATCTCAGGTCTCAGCCCATTGAGCAGGATCAGGTCGCGGGCCAGATCGTAGATACGGACCGGGTCGCCCATATCGAGGGCGAGCAGTTGACCATTCTCGCCGATCGCCGCGGCATGCAGCACGAGTGATGCTGCCTCGCCTGCCGTCATAAAATAGCGAATAACATCTGGATCCGTCACCGTTACTGGTCCACCGGCGCGAATTTGGCGCTCAAAGAGCGGGACTACAGATCCATCGGATCCCAAGACATTGCCAAAACGAACCGAGACAAACTTTGTCTGTCCTTCGATCGCCCGACGAAGAGCAAGCAGTTCTGCGACTCGCTTGGTCGCGCCCATGACGCTGCACGGACGTACCGCTTTATCCGTCGAGATGTTGACAAAAGTGCCGACACCGCGCTCCAGCGCCCAATCCATGAGATAACGCGAGCCGCCAACGTTGTTCAGAACTGCCGCATCCGGGTACTCTTCGGCAAGCGGGACCTGCTTATAAGCAGCAGCGTGAAAAATGACATCGGGTGGGCGATGGGCGAACAGGTTGTGGAATCGTTGACGATCCGTGATGTCGACCAGGGCACCTTCAATTCTCACGCGCTGTGGGACACGTGAGAGCTCATCGAGTAAATCATGCAGCGCGTTTTCGGCGCGATCAACGAGGATGATCTCTCGCGGGCCAAAGTTAAGAATGCGTCGAGCCAACTCCGAGCCGATCGACCCTGCCCCGCCAGTGACCATGACACGTCGTCCAGAGAGCCAATCTGAGACCTGAAGGGGGGCGGTATCAATCGGAGTCCGTCGCAAGATGTCTTCCACTTGGACCGCGCGCATCTGGCGCACACTGGCGTGTCCCTCGATCATTTCACGAAGTGCGGGGACGGTCTTAAACGGCACACCGGTCTCACTGCAGGCCGCAACGATACGGCGCATCTGATCTCCGGTGGCCGATGGTATCGCGATTAGGATTTCGGCGACGTTGTACTTCTTAACCGCGGCGTCCAGGTGATTCAAATCTCCGAGCACAGGAATTCCATGAAGTCTTGCTCCGTGCTTTTTCTTGTCACCGTCGATGAAAGCAACCGGCACAATTGGGCCGCTGGGATCTTTGCCGAATTCACGTACCAGCATTTCTCCCGCATCGCCGGCGCCGACGATTAGGATACGCCGGCCACGCCTGAGAAAGCGCGGCGTCGCATCGCGGATGGCGCGCAATGCAAAGCGTGATCCACCTAAGAAAGACACCATCATCAGCCAGTCGATGATCAGCACTGAGCGTGGATACCCGGGCACACCAAAGAAGAAGAACGGCAGCACCAGAAGGGTCGTCCCTACTGAAACGGCTTTGAGTATTGACATCAAATCGTTGATGGACGCATAGCGCCAAACGCCTGAGTACAGTCGGAAATACATGAACGATGCCAGTCGGACCAGAAACACCAACGGCAGTGTGTTCCAGAAGGCAGACATCGCTTCGTGAGGGATGGACCCATCGAATCGCAGCCAAAAGGCGAGATAATACGAGACAGCGACCGCGAGCCCGTCGGCTGCAAAAATGGCCATTCGGCGGCTGTTGATGCCTGTTCCTTCACTCTCACTGTGTGCATCGGCCTTCAGGGCGGGAAGCAGACGTCCGCCGCCAACAAGCACCATTAACGCTGCCCAATACCCAATCAACGCCGTCCGATCCGTCAAAGGTCGAGTCGGATCAAACGTGACCATGGCCAATACTAGTGTTCCGAAGGTCGTCGCGAATGTGATGCGGCTCAGTTCTTCCGTGCGGGAGTTAAACCCTTGAGTCCTGTATAACCCAAAGACCATGAATAGGATGAGCCATCCCACGGAGATCCACCAAGCGGGGCCCAGGTATTCAATCGGTGTGACAAGAGAATCTGTGCCCGATGAGTCCAGCCGAAAACGAAGCCAAAAGACAACGGCAAACGCCCCCTGTAGAGCCAACAGGTCCCAGATAATCCAGCGCCATCGTCCTATGTAACGGGCCATTGAGTTAGTGAGCGGGTTAGAAACGTGCGCCCCGAGTGTAATGATACACAATCAGATACAAAGATACCACCATGAATTGCAAGCTCAGAACCACATCCACGCGGGATGTCATTAAAGGAATCTGTTACGGTCGCACTACGCTGTGAGGGCTTAATGCGGTGAATTCTCCTTTCTCTCGATGCAAATCGGAAAGGAGATGGGGTATCAATAATACGGCAATCCGCGGACGATGATTGACTTCACCGCTTTGATTGATCGATCACCTTCTGAATCGTCGAACTAAGAAGCTTTCTACGGCTTTCGATTCCGTAGTGATCGACGATTCGACGCCTCGTAGTCTCTCGATCTGATTCCGGTTTGTTCAGTGCTATGCGGATCGCAATTTCAGCGGATTCGAGCGTCAGGTCTTTCAAGATTGTGGCGGTTGGGCCTGCGATTTCTGGAAGCGCCGCACAATGTGAAATTACGGGAAAGCATCCGCACGACATCGCTTCAGCCATGGCGACGCAAAACGACTCGTACACCGACGCTTGAAAGTATACGCTCGCGGCTTGCAAGCGCTCAGGTATGGCATCATGACGGATTTCGCCGAGCCACTGCACATTCGACGGGACACTGCGAACGAACTCTTTGGCTGTCTGATCGGCCGCCGGGCCGATCAGCGTGAACGGAACATCTGTCATTCGTCGGGCGGTCTCCACATACAGGCCTATCGACTTGTGCTCGATCGTCGCTCGATTGATCGTGCCAATGTTAACAACACCTGTTCGAGTTCCATGTGAACCCGGATGGAAACGGGATGTATCAATTGCGTTCGGTATTAGCACAAACTTTGATTCGTACTCAGGAAATCGCATTTGCGCTTCTTCACGTGAGAACTGCGAAACAGAGATAATCGCATCAGACGCACCTAACAGTCGCCTAACCATCCGGCCCTTGAGAGATCCCGGACGGACGCCATATCCTCTCTCTTCCAGCCACGCGACTTCGAATCCGCCGATCACCCCGAGGATCGGAATTTTGTTCATCCTGGCCAGCAGCACGGGGAGTAGGGCATTGCGCCCCATGAACCAAATGAGCACGGCATCGGCGCGTCTGATTGACTCTCGCATCCGGCCAACTGATCCTAAACCCAATCCGGCCACTGCCAAAGTCTCGACCTCGAATGGAGAGGAGAGAATCTTTGCATCCTGCCGTGCAAATGACGGGACAGGACTAGGGGAAACGATGACTACCCTGGGCCTAGTTGACATGGATTCGTTCTCTATCTAGGACGAATGGTCAGAGAATAGCCCGTGAATCGCCGGTAGCACGTCGCGTGTAGCGATCATTCTCCAAGTAAACTTCTCTGCATACTCGTGTGCCTGCCGACGGTATGCGGGCCCCGCCCGACCGACTGCGGTTTCCACTGCCGCTGAGAAGGAGACCGCATCGTCCTCGGCAAACACGATGAATTGCCCGGCCCCGGCCAACTCGGCGAGTCGGGTTGCTACAATCGGTAATCCGGCCGCGAGATATTCAAGGAATTTCAGAGGACGCATGACTCGCGTGAAATCATTGACCTTGTGCGGGATCAGACCCACATCAAGCTTTCGCATGATTGCGGGTAGCGAGTCAAATGACCTCGCGCCCACAAAATGAACATTTGGAAGATCGGCCACCACTTCGATTCCAAGGTTACGCTCGACCGGGCCAACGAGGATCAGATGCCAGTCCGGATGTTGCGCAAACACGTCATGAAGTAGCATCAGATTCATCGGTCGACGAAGCACCCCGACGTAGCCAATGCGTGGATGCGGGATTTTATCGATGGGATCGGCAACTGGTGCGGGCTCATCGAGAAAGAAATCCGGAATCCCGTTAGGGAGCAGATGTATCGTCTTTGTCAATTCGCTGCGCTTCTCGAGCAATGTGTTCGTCGTGACAAAGGTGACGTCTGCGATGCCAAGCAGTTCAGTTTCGAGAGCCCGCATTTTGGGAAGTGGCTTTCCGTCCGAGGTGTACCAATGCTCATCATAACACTCGTATATCAGTGGTGCTCCGGGAAACGCCCGGCGGACCCACGCTTGAACAGGGTGGTAAATCCACTGGATAACCCGAACGCTTCCGGGTGAGAGCGTTCGCAGTATATTCTTTAGCTGTAACGACATCAGCCAGGCGTTGATTCGTGACATCCATGGCACGTGGCTCAGCACGAGATCGTGCAAGAGTGTCCTGAGCGTGATAACCTTAAGATTCTCCGATTCATCCTGGCACTTTGCATTCCAAATGTGCCGAAGGAAGCGACGTGGGTTGCGCCACGGCGTCACGTCAAAAGTCACTGGGCGATCGACGCAAATCATCAGAACTCCGGACGGCAACGACGACGCCAAAGCCATCAACATGTGACGGCGATGAAAGCCGTCCCACGGTCGTGAGAGATGGACGAGTATGACTGTATGGTTCACCACTCAGCAGTTCCCTCTCCTCTTAGCTCCGTCGTCGTAGGAGGAGAATTTCCACTTCTGCCATCTGCGGAATCTTCCAGCGTGATCCTCCGAGGACGAGCAACACGCATCCTGCAACGATCGCGGCAGTCGCGATACCGACTCTCAAGAGGAAACTATCTGTGCCAATCGACTGAATGATGAAGTAACCGGTGCCCGCAGGGGCACCTACCAATAGCAGTGATTTGGCCGCGACAACGCCCCATTCAAGCAGGTAGGGCCGGATGTGCATTCTCTGCATGAATCCTGACAGTAGTGCGGCCACCAGGAAGGCCCCCGATGTTGAAAGTGCCAATCCGGTACTACCCATGCTGGAGACAAACACTGCCGACAATAAAGCCTTTGAGATGAGAGCGCTCATGGCAGTGATCGCGATTGGTCTCCAGTTACGAGCCGCGTAAAATGGTCGGGACCAGACTGTGGCCAGAGCCACGGGCACGATCCCAAGAGCCGCGGCAAATAGTGCCGCAGCGGTCACGCTCAACGCTTGCGAATTAAAGGCGCCGCGGTGGAAGAGGATCGCAGTGATTTCGACACGAAAAGCCAGAATCCACACGGAGATTGGTACAGCAATAAGCAAGGCCCACCGGACTGTGCGATCGATGATCGATCGCATGCGCTCGACATTGTTAGCGGAGTCGGCGTCTGAGAGAAATGGGAGAATAGCGGTCGAAAGTGCCAGCGTAACTATCCCGTTTGGCATTCCCGCGGTCAGGTTGGCGTAGTTGAGTGCTGCGATAGCGCCGGGCTCAAGGTACGATCCGAAGTAACGGTCTACTACGGAGTAGAGTTGCGTAAATGAATCCGTCAACAGTATTAGTGAGACCCAGAGCATGGCACGACCAGAGGACATGGCGTTGCCCATTGATTCCGAAGTGCGTTTGACTGGATGGGACGAGGCAAGCAGGACACCTGAATTCCACAGTGCTGATGCAGCCGTTCCCACGACAAACCCCCACATTAGCCCGGTCGCACCCGACTCACGCCACGCAATTGCGGCTGTAGCTATCCCAACGGCTTGCCAAACATAAGAGAGGCCCGACAATGCGAACTGCTTGGAGGCAAGCAGACGGCTGCGCAGTATTGCTTCGAGCACTGCGCAGACAATTGCTGCGGATCCAATTCGCAGAAGCTCGACGGTCCTCGCCTGCAGATTTGCCTCATATCCGCCCGCCAATACCCGGATTGCGGCGTCAGCATACCACCAGAGGAGCAATGCGGTGAGCACTGAGCTTGCGAGAAGCACTATTGCTATTCTAATTGTCTTTCTTGGGTGAGAATCGCTCGAATTCCATAGCGGCACGAATGCGTTCGGTATGGAATAGTGGACTGTTGTGATCAAAATCGCCGGAATGGTCAGCGACATGAGAAATAGATCGACTTCTTGCGATGCGCCAAATGAGTATGCAATGATGACCTCTCGCAGGAACCCTATCCCACGAGCGGCGAGGGTCACAGCGACCATTGTGATACCGGCTTGACGAATCGAGGTTGAAGTCATTGCTCAAGAAGGTACACGATCTGAGGGCCATACACCCACGGATTACTGCATGCTCAAGGTCCGAGCGAGATGTCGTACTATAGCCTTGGCGGGGTGCCGATTAGAGAATGCTCGGTCCGTGAGCGGCATGATTTGCCAACGGCGTCTCAGGGCCCTCGAAATTTTGGCGGCATCGAGCCCCACGAGTGTGCCTCCGCCGGCGTTAAGAAGTTCTGGCCATTCGGTCACGTCGCGTAAGACGAGGCAAGGCACTCGACTCCAGAACGCCTCGCGCTGCAGTCCACCTGAGTCCGTGAGCACGGCCTTAGCACTTTGCACAAACGCAAGAGAAGCAGTATATGTCACCGGCGGTAACAGATGAACACGAGTGTTTCGGCGCAGGCGCCGCCAGAGACCAAGTCGCTTTAGATTGCGCTGCGTGCGCGGGTGAACGGGGTAGACCACTGGACGAGTGAGTGATTCGAGTATGCCTACCAGTTCGCCAAGCCGTTCCGGACTGTCCACGTTTTCAGCGCGATGCGCTGTCACGTAGTAGTAGTCTCCGGTGACGACACCCGGGAGATTGATTGGCTCCCTCGAGGTGCGTCCCTGCTCAAGCCAATGCTGGTACATCAAGTCGCCGACGCCATAATTGTGGACTTTGAGTCCCTCGTCGCAGACATGCTTCAAGGCGGCTTTGCTCGGACAGAAGCGCCAATGCGACAAATGGTCAGCGAGAATTCTATTCTTCTCTTCCGGGGCGGACCGATTGAAAGACCGCAGCCCCGCCTCAACGTGAGCCACGGGTATCCCGCGGTACGCTGCGGCGATCGCGCCGCCGGCAGTTGTACTTGTGTCTCCGATCACGATCACGGCTTGCGGCTTCAGGGTCGCCAGCCGGCGATCGAGAGTGTCGGCGATTAGTCCTATCTGTGAAGCGGGAGTACCGGACCGTATCTCGAGATGGATATCCGGTTTACGGAGGCCCGTGTCCGTGCGCACCGCCCCAGCTAGCTCCCAGTCGTAGTGCTGACCGGAATCGATGAGAATGGAGCGGAAGTTCGCTTCCAATTCTCGCCAAAGAACGGCGAGCTTTATAAATTGTGGGCGCGTTCCAAAAACAGTGACTACGAGCGGGCGAGCCTTAATCTTCGCACCTCTTACCATCGTCTCCGCCGAATGCGTTACGCGTAAAACTTTCGGACAGTCTCGATTACCTCAGACTGCTCCGCATCTGTCATTTCGGGAAAGATCGGCAACGATAGCGCTGTCCTCGCGGCGTTTTCCGCCTGTGGGCACTGGCCGGATTTGCCGCCGAGGTAGGAAAAGCACTCCTGCAAGTGAAGCGGCAATGGGTAGTAGATTTCAGTTCCAATCTTTGCCGCTTGAAGATACGCACGCAGTTCATCACGATTCGACGTCGTGATCGTATACTGGTGAAAAATATGGTACGCGTTGTCGCGCCGCAGAGGAATCTGGACATCGCCCACTCCCGACAGCTCACTGTCGTAGATTCCCGCGTGGTGTCGTCGCATTTCTGTCCAACTGTCAAGATGCGGCAACTTTGCTTTGAGAATGGCTGCCTGTAACGCGTCGAGACGTGAGTTGTAGCCAACCAATTTGTGGTAGTACTTCGGGCTGGCTCCGTGTTGACGGAGAATTCTTACACGATCTGCGAAATCGGGGTCGTCGGTGGTGACCATCCCACCATCGCCGGCTGCGCCGAGATTCTTGGTTGGGAAGAATGAAAAACATGCTGCGTCGCCGCATGCTCCGGCAGGGGTACCATCGAAGTTTGAACCCACCGACTGCGCGGCATCCTCGATGAGAAAAATCTCACGGTCGTAGCAGAGTTCGCGCAACGCCCGCATGTCGGCCATTTGGCCATACAGCTCTACGACGATCATCGCCCGGGTTCTCGGCGTGATCCGTCGTGCGGCATCCGCGGTGCTGAGATTAAAATCGGAGCCGATATCGCAGAAGACTGGAGTCGCTCCGAGTCGGGTAATGCAGCTGGCTGTCGCAAAAAACGTGAACGTCGGGACAAGCACCTCGTCGCCGGGACCGATGTCCAGCGCATGCATGGCCAAGAGCAAGGCGTCGGAGCCTGACGCCACTCCGATGGCGTGGTCGACGGCGCACTTCTGAGTCACCATCTCTTCGAACTCTTTCACTTCCCGTCCGAGCACAAATTGTCCGTGGTTCCAGACCCGCGCCACGGCGGCGTCGATCTCGGTCTGAATAGTCCGGTATTGCCGAACCAAATCTATAAGAGGTACTGCCATGCTTCGTCTCTCCCAGATTGCTATTTGCTTTTGACATCGGGCCAATTCTGTGCTTCGAGAAGCTGCTCCGGCGGAACATCGCGGAATGTCTTGGCCGGTACTCCCGCAACGATCTTACGCGCCGGTGCATCTTTGGTCAGAACCGAGCCCGCAGCGACAAGTGCATCTTCTCCGACAATCTTGCCCGGCAGAACCACAGTTCCCACACCGATTCGTCCGCCACGCCCGATAGTCACGCCTTTGAAGTGCTTGAAACGCTCCTCGGTACGTCCGACAAAGTTGTCATTGGACGTCAGAACTCCGGGAGCGACAAACACGCGATCGCCTACTGTGGAGTAGGCGGTGATATAAACGTTTGTCTCGAGTTTACAGTACTTGCCGATAGTACAGAAGTTTTCGACGGCGACACCGCGTCCGATGATTGTGAAATCGCCGACTGTAACATTCTCGCGGACCGTCGAGAGGTCGGCGACGAGCACTTTCTGTCCCAAGGTCGCGCCGCGATAGATCACTACATGCGTCCCAACAATGCATCGGTCACCGATGATGGCTGGTGGGAGTTCCTGCTCCTTGGTCACCGCCGTATTTGCTGCACGCATCGGCAATTTGCCGATTACCGCACCGTCATCAATGCGGACACCGGCGCCGATTTTGGTTCCGGAATGCAATGTTACGTGGTGGCCGATCTCGCAATCCGGGCCGATCTCAACGTTGGCACCAACGACGCAAAACTCCCCCCAATGCGCGTTGGAACCAACACGTGCTGATGGATCTATGATTATGCTCATACAGAATCTCCTCCCTCGCGATTACGCGGGGTGGGGAATTTCAACTGGCAGCCCGCCAGAATCCAGCGATTGTTGAGCCGCCGATAGCACCCGCAGGACACGTAAGCCATCCTGACCATCAGAACGTGGAGTTTTACGATCGCGCACGCACTCAACGAAGTGGCGACATTCGAGGGCCAACGGTTGGGTGTTGTCCACCAAGGGGATGTAGACCTCTCCGGTTCGGAGCGTCAGATACTCAGCGTATGTCTCAAAATTGAGGGACACATCGACGCCCTTGTCAAAAACTTTGATCTTTTCCTGAGTCTCAGTGTCGGAGAAAACTGCCATGCGCTTCTGACCCACGATTGTCAACGAACGGACTTTGTGGGGATCGAGCCATGAGGTATGAATGTGAGCCATCCGATTGTTGGAGAATTCGAGTGTCATGAAGACGACGTCCTCGATGCCTTTTCTCACATACGAATTCCCAACAGCTGTGACGCGTGTGGGGACATCGTCGAGCAAATAGGAGATCATCGATACATCATGGGGCGCCAACGACCACATGGCGTTTTCGTTGTCGCGCACCTGGCCGAGGTTGACCCGCGTAGCATACACGTAGTGGATATTGCCAAGTCCACCTTCGGCGATATACCGTTTCAACCAATCGATGGCGGGATTGTATTCCATGATGTGCCCCACCATGAGAATACGCTTGGCGCTTTCCGCTTGGGCTACGAGTCGCTCGCCATCGGCGACATCCAATACCAATGGCTTTTCTACAAAAACATCCTTACCTGACGCGATCGCTCTCGACGCAACATCGTAATGTGAGATTGGAGGCGTGGCGATGACTACTGCATCAACATCGCTCGCGAGGACGTCGTCAATCTTGTCCGTGAGTTGAATGTCGGGGTGGTTGGCACGAGCGCGCTCGCGTGCAGACTCTGATGGATCGCATGCGATCGTCACAAGCGCAGAGGGGGTCCTGGCGAATTCGCGCAGCAGATTCTTTCCCCAGGCGCCCAGGCCGATACATCCAATCTTGATTCGTCCGCCGTCCGCATGAGCACTCACTTTGTGACCTCCTGAGAGCGTGACGAGCGTCGACGAAACACCGAGTGCCAGAGCATGAGGATGGTTTGATAACGCTCTGGTGCCAGTCGTGAAAGCCGGGCGAGCCAGTCTCGAACAATTAGAGCCCCGGCCATCAGTACGAATCCGACAAACACGGTGCCCACGCCAAGGTATAGCCGCTTGGGCCGAACCTTCTCTCCACCGCCAGTCGCGGGATCAAGAACCGCAAATGATGGTGTGTCCCTACGCTCCTGGATACGGGCATGCTCAAATTGCTGTGTCAACAGCTCGTATAGGGTTTCCGCGACTTTGACATCACGAAGCATGCTGGCCATCTCCTGTGCCAGTCGAGGGAGTTCGGCGAAACCGGTTCCCAAGTACACTCTCGAGCTGTCACTGACTGGCGTGTCCATGGTCTGCAGCTTCTGCTCGGTCTGCGCAATCCGGATCGTCAGAGCGCGGATACGCGGGTGGTCGGCGGACAGTGACTCGCGAAGAACTGACAGTTCGATCTCATCCGCTGTTTGCTGGGCACGTAGAGTAGCGGCGCCCTCCACCATCGCCTTGACTTCGACATCGAGCGCGATTGTCCTGTGCTGTTGCTGGAACCGTTCCAGTCGTGATGTCGCACTGTCCAACTGAGTGCGCGTGTCGGATAAGCGCTCTTCGATGAATTGTCGCGTACGCGACGCCTTGGAATTAACGATCGATTGATTGAGGCGGTCAGAAATCCTAACCATTGTGTTGGCGACCGTATCAGCGAACCAGCGGTCAGAATGTTCCAAAGTGAATGAGATCACACCTGAGGGAGCGACTTTAGCCTTTGTGGCAACCTGCAATTCTGCGATGACGTCTGGACGAATCATCTCCCACCGAGCCGGGAGGTCCAGCTCCGTGGCTGTCGACTCGCATACTGTGCGCGACTCAAGAACTGCGGCCAGGATGTCGGAGGGAGTTGCCATAATAGGCAGAGCCATTCCACCTGCGAGAAATGATTTTACGTCTCCGGTCGGCTGCGACATACTTTGGAAGTCGCGCTCGGGTGGCAGTATCGTTACCGAAGAACGATACGTGTTTGGAAAGAGGAATGAGAGCGCGACGACCGCGATGCCGATGATCAGCGGATACTTCCACAATAGTCCGAAATCAGCGACCAACACTCGTACTAATCCTATAGTCCCGCCCTCGATGAGTGGTACCGTGCTCGATCCGTTTTCAGTTGGGGAAGCGGACGGATTTGGAGAGGTCATCGTCATTGTGTGACCTGATCGATGACCAAGTATAAAGTAGCCAAGCCCGTTGCGACCGTCAGGGTTTCGCGAAATGCCTGCCACCACCGACGACCACGCTTGGTTGGAATGACGATCGTATCGCCAGCCGAGATGTCATCAACACGTTGCTTCTTGATCGCGACCCCGGTGGCGCCCTTGACTAGAAATGTGCCTCCACGGTCAGCTTGCCAGGAATAGCCCCCTGCCCGCTCGACGTAGTACTGTAAATCAGCGCCGGATTTCAGAGGTACCAGCCCTGGCTGTACCACTCTGCCGATGATGTTGATATTTTCCGTTAGGCGTGGGACGGCGACTTCGTCGCCATCGAGTAGCGAGACATTGTGGGATTCATCTCCGTCGCTGAACAGCTTTTCGAAATCGGCTGCGACCCGACCTGGAACCGTCAATGCATCGGCAACGACGATGTCCGTTTCGGTTTGCGATCGAAGGTCAGGGGGGACAAGCCCGACTCTGGTCCGGTTCTCATTGACCCACTCCGGCTGATTTTTGCGAACGACGAGCGCGTGGCCAAGATCGGCAACCGAGGTAAACCCGCCAGCCGAGTCAATGATCGCTTTGAGCGGGATGCTCTCGCCTGGGAAAGCGTAGTACCCAGGTCGCTGAACTTCGCCGGTAACTCGGACTGAATTCTTGCGCCGGTATCCGTCGATGGCTCTTACGTACAGACGGTCATCAGGGCGGAGCGCGAATTTTCGCCACTCCGAATACGAACTCCCGGCCGGCCAGTCGAATCGTGCCGCGTCGTTGACGCCCGGCGGGAATCGCCATAACTCCAGACGCGTCGTGTCGGCGTCTGAACGCAGATCGAAGGCGAGATCGATCAGGTCACCGACGAGATCTCCTGGCGAAAAACCAAACTTCCCCGGAAGATTGACTGCGCCAGTGATCTCGACGTTCCCCCACCGGCTATCGACCGGAGGCGCGATCAGGACATCGCCCTCGTAGAGGTAGGGGTTTGCTTCGCGTAGGCCCAATCGCTCGAATGCGGCGAGATCGACGAGCAGCGTGGTATCGCGACGCTCCAACCTCACCTGGCGCCGGGTGGCTTCATCGCGTAATCCTGCCACTTCCAAGACTTCGGATGCGCGCGTATTGGCAGTTACGATATGTAGACCAGGGTTGTCTACAGCTCCAGTCACGGTAACACGAAATCGACGCACTTTCCCTAGCGTGATTGAAATCGGGGTCTCGCGGTAGAACTCGCGGAGTCGGGCAATTGCAGCCGTCTTGAGTTCAGTCAAAGTCATGCCCTGTACATTGAGATCACCAACTCCGGGGACGATGAAGGTTGCCTCGGGGGTAATTTCGACTTCGTACTGTTCGGGGCGCGAGGTCCAGATATTCACGTAGATCACGTCGCCTGGGCCAACGCGGTACTCATCCGGTTCGATCACTTGGTCGAGATACGCCGGTGCAACCAATCCGGTCCCTATGTCACCTTGTGGCCGGGCTGCGGGTACGCCACTCTGCGCGGGTGCCGGAGACAACGAAGACCTTGGCGGCTGCTGAGTTTGGGCAAACAACATCGTTTCCGGGAAGATGCTCATTGCAGCGCAGGCAGCGGATAAAGCCGCGTTCTTCAAAAGGGATTTCGTGGTGAGAATGTTCATGCTTTGTTGATGAGAGTGCGGTTCAAGGTGCCGCCAGCGTCGTTCGCTCCAAATGAGACCGCCACGCCGCGATATTGGCGACCCACTCTGCAAGCGCGCTGTTTGCATGCTCGCGTGAATCGGCCTCTATCTGAATCCGAAAGTGCGCATTTCTACGATCCGGCGCAATCCACAACCACGCACCTTCTGTCTGCAGCCGCACACCGTCAATCATCTCCCTTGGAATTTCTGACGTTTCCTCGAGGATCTTACGCATTAGGGCACCCTTGTGCCTCCATTGGCATGGGACTGCCGCCTCCGCGAACTCTCCAGGCCGATTTTGCGCTACAACCTCCACTAAGTCAGACCCGGATCGCGCCATGAGCTCCAAGAGGTTCGCCAGAGCGCAGGCAGCATCGGCGCCACGTTGCCATCCGGGGAATATAAACCCTCCACGGGTTCCCGCCACCAGAACTGCGCTGCCAGTTGCAGCCGCCTGCATCATCGACAAGTGGTCGCTCTTAACCCGGACCACGCGGCCATCATGTCGCCTCGCCAGCTCTTCTACCCGGCTGGTTGCAGTAATTGGCACGGCAACAGTCGCTCGCGGGTATACGCGCCAAGTCAACTCCGCCAATGCCAGCAGGAGTTGTTGCGGGGTAACGATTACCCCCTCGCGCGTGACCAGTGTAATTTTCTCTCCCGCAGGATGAAGATGGACACCCAGGTCGCACTCCATCGGTTGAACGATCTTCGACAGGGAACCGAAGGCAACTTCGTTCACCTTTGCACTGAGCTCAGTACTCATGCCATTCAGCGCAACTGTCTCTACACCCATCTCATCCAGAAGCGTTGGCAGAATGTGCGACATGAGTCCGTTTGCATAGTCGATGACAAGCCGGTAGTGACGCGCCCGGATGTCGCTAATCCGAAGGTGTGTGAGAAACGCATCACGATAGCGCTGTAGGTAACGCTCAGAATACCGGATGTAACCAATCTCATCTGGCTCGGCTCGACGAAAGTCCTCCCGGAAGAATACCCGCTCGACCGATCGCGCGGACCCGCCGGAGAGGTCGAATCCCGACTTATCGAAAAAGATGGCGTCGGTGACCTGACGGTTCTCCGGTGCACGACGGACATAGATGCCACCGTTGACCATGGGTTCGGCCGCGTTCTGAGACAGTTCAAAGCGCAGAACAGGGACTACGGTCTCGCGGAGATCCCGAACATTTACACCGGACGATGTAATTCCTGATTTGAGCGCCTCGGTCACGGCGCGGGCCTCCGGGGACGAGTCACGCGCCACCACCAGCACGCTCCCCAAGGCGAATTGGGAGGCGAAAGCGGCTCCCAATCGCGCCGCGAATTCCGGCGTCACCTCACGGTTGGTCAGCCCGGAAACTTTTGCGTCCGTGAAAAGCTCGCGATTGTAATGCTCACCCCAAACAATGCTCGACGACACATGAGCGCCATCCTCAACGCTCTTATGCGGCCAGATACGACACCCGGGATCAACAGTAACACGCTCTCCCAACCGGCAGAGTTCGGATACGATGCTGCGTTCGCGGAGGATGCAATCGCTGCCAATGCGTGTGCCTGATTGAACGATTGTCTCATTCAAGTCTGATCGGACTCCAACAGCGACTGCAGACCAAATCACAGAACGGCGAACGTGCGCACCCTGCCCTACGGCAGAACCGGAGCCGACGTAGGAATCGCTTATGATCGCATTGCGGCCGACCGAAACCCGGTCGCCAAGAACAACGGTCCCGTTAAAGGACGCTTTGGGGTCGATAATACAATCTGTACCGCTGACCACCCGTGCTGAGCCGTGAACTTGAGAAGTACCCGGCGCGTGAACTCGGACGCGATCTTCCAACAGGTCGAGATGCGCCTGTGCGTAGTCATCGACATGCCCAACATCGCGCCAGTACCCCTCGGCAATCGGACCAAAGAGCCGTTTGCCTTGGGCAAGCGCCTGAGGAAAGACGTCTTGTGAAAAATCTACCGAGCGATCCGTTGTCCAGGGAGCCAGGAGCGGCTTCTCGATCAAGTAAATGCCGGTGTTGACAGTGTCACTGAAGACTTCTCCCCACGTTGGTTTTTCGAGGAATCGGGTGACACGCGAATCTTTATCGGTGAGGACGATTCCATACGGCAGCGGACTGGGGTGGCGGGTGAGTACAATCGTCGCATCGGCGTTTTTCTGAATGTGAAACTCGCGGGCCGCAGACAAGTCAATGTCGGTCAGAACATCGCCAGCAACGACCAAGAACCTGTCGGCCAAAAGGTCGAGCGCCTGCCGCACACTCCCGGCGGTGCCGAAGTCGCCTTCAGGACGCATGTATTGCATGCGCACTCCGAACCTCGAGCCATCCTGAAAGTGATCGCTTATGCGCTCGGCTTGAAAAAACAGGAGAGTGAGAATGTCATGAAAGCCGTGATCAGCCAGCAGATTGATGACGTGCTCCATGAGCGGTCGATTTCCGACAGGAACCATCGGCTTCGGCAGCGATGCGGTGAGCGGCTTGAGACGTGTACCGAATCCGCCGGCTAACACGACGGCATCACAGGGTCGATTAATGGGAGATGTGCTCACTTCAGAACCCACAACGATGTGAGAATAAGTGCGGTGGCAACCGCCATCCAGCCAGCTACATCGCGACGGCTTCTTGACACCCACACGGCACCGGCAACCGCCAGCGACACAACCGGCACCATGGCCAAGCTGATCAGGACAACGTCCGGCCAGGTTCTACCGAGATCGCCGAGCACTTCATTATCGGGTCCCGTTAGAAGCCGGGCCACGTAGATCACGATTCCTAACAATAGCACACCACCCACACAGCGCGCTCCCCATAGATAGAGG
>JBKKDE010000034.1:0-2745 GCA_046708665.1 Candidatus Zixiibacteriota bacterium
GGGTATGTCACCGCATGCGTAGCCAATCCCATCAGACAATCCCGGAGATATCGGTGGTTGTGCCTATGCACAACGAACTCGACAATCTTCCGTCTACTGTTGACCGGATAGCAGCACTGCTTGATGCAACGGGACGTGCGTTCGAGATCGTTGCTGTCGACGATGGCTCGACGGATTCGACACGCTCCCGCCTCGATTCGTTGGCTCAAACCGAACATCGCCTTCGTGTGGTCACGTATCCGAAAAACCGTGGGCGCGGGTACGCGTTGCGTAGGGGATTCGAAGCTGCACGTGGTTCGCTCGTAGTCACGATTGACGCCGACTTGAGCTATGACCCGGATCACATTCTCGGAATGCTGGCAATTCTCGACGATTGCCCCGAGGTCGACTTCGTTGTCGGTTCGCCGTATACGAAGGGGGGAACGACCGACAACGTCCCCAAGCTTCGCCTGTTGATTTCCCGGTGGGGCAACCGTGTTCTCGGATTGGCGATGCCGGGTGGATTGACCACCGTGACGGGTATCCTACGGGCATACCGACGCGAAGTGTTGGAGGTTCTCGACCTCGAATCGAATGACAAAGCGTTGCATCTGGAAATCGTTTCAAAAGCAATTGCCGCCGGATTTACACCCGCTGAGATGCCTGCCAATCTTACAGGACGTCAACGCGGCAAATCAAAATTCTACTTCAAGGCAACTGTCATTTCGCATTTGATCTTCTCGTTTTATGAGAAGCCGATTTTGCTCTTTGGTCTCATCGGCGCTCTGATCATGGGCTTGGGACTTGGTGCCGGAGTGCATCTCATTTACCTCTGGCAGACTGGGGCGCTCAACCCGAGCCGTCCACTGGTGTCGTTGACCGTTATCCTGATGGTGGCGGGACTTCAGGTTGTGCTCTTTGGATTTCTTGGGTCGCAAATCGTTCAAATCCGCCGCGAGCTCTTCCGCACACAGAAGACAGTCAAGTTGGCGATGAACGCTATTCTCAAGCATGACAACCGCCCGATGGCCCCGGTGCCGACCACAGCCGAACCCGTGTCCGTACCCGAACGCGAGCTGATTGAACGATGAAGCGGGTCCTCGTTATTGCCAACCGGTATCCGTGCGATGCCGATGACCCGGCCTCTCCGTTCGTGCCGCATTACGTGCAGGCATTGAAAGGCTGTGGCGTCGAAGTCGATGTCCTCACACCGCGCTACACCCACCGTCCTCGATGTGTCGAGCCGGAGTTCATCCACCGATTCGATACCGGGGCGTCGTCACCAGTGGGATCTTGGAACTTGGCGTCGCCGGCAAGCTGGGTACGGCTCCGAAGATTTGTGACCGCAGGACACCAGCTGGGACGGGCGCTGTGTCAGAAGAATAGCTACGATCACATTCTCGCGTTGTGGGCGCTACCGTCTGGTGAGTTTGCATATCGGCTGTCCCGTGAATTCAACATCCCGTATTCGACATGGTGCCTTGGATCTGATATCTATTCCTGGGCACAGCGCCCCATTATCAAGGGGCAGATCGCCAAAGTTTTACAGGCGTCTTCGCATGTGTTTGGCGATGGCGACGATCTCGCCGCGCGCGTCAAGAACTGGCTGGGCATCGACTGCCATTTCATGGCGTCATTTCGCCCGCTCGAAGGATCATTGCCAGTCGCTGCGCCGAGCGCGAATCAGGCGCCTCGTTTTTTGTACTTGGGACGTATCCATCCTGCGAAGGGAACCAACGAGCTACTTAAAGCATTCGTGACTGTGGGCGCCAAACTGCCCCGAGCAACACTAAACATCGTCGGTGATGGACCTGATCTGACACGCATGCGGGAGCAGGCGGGACAACTGGGAATCGCTCCTGCAGTGACATTCGCTGGCCCGGTCGGAAACACCGAGATCTCCGCTGCATACCAGAAATGTGACTTCGTGGTTATTCCGACCAAGTCCGACAGCTTGCCGCTTGTATTCTCTGAAGCTGTGCAGGCGCGTCGTCCGGTTATCGGAACCGATGTTGGCGACCTCGGTGTCTACATCCGACGGTTTCAAGTCGGCATTGTCTGCGATTCAGCGCATCCTGATTTTCTGTCTGCGGCGATGCTGCGTATGGCTGACCAACCGTTATTTAGCGAAGAGGGACGCGGGCGTCTCTTGAAATTGCTTGATCCAAAGGGCGCGGCGATGACATTTTGCACAAGCGTATTCGGTGCGCAGTTCGCGCAGGTCAATACCGCTCCAGCCCGCGGGCACACTGAGTCGGCAGTCGACACCAACGTCGCGGCGCATTCTTAGCATTCCACTCACTGGGGAGTGGCCTAGTGGTAAGGCAATCGGCTGTTAACCGATCGATCGCTGGTTCGAATCCAGCCTCCCCAGCCAATCAGATTAGAAGTGCAGCAAGATCAGGATCGAGGCAATGATCAACGCCCCGGCAATTGCCTGAGCGATGATCGTAATCCCCCGCCCACGCAGGGCATTGCGTTCGGCCTCGTCTTCGACCGCCGTATCTCCTGAGCCCATATTCCGAATGCCCCTGACCGCGTTGCGGACGCAGACAGTTGATCGGGCCTGCAAAAAACCGAGGATTGAGATGTAGAGCAGCGGCAGCAGCGCCAGCCGCCACCATCGGGATGCGCCCATCACCACAAACCCGGTCTCGATCGCCAGACAGACAGCGAGAGCCACCACTGCCACCCAGATCCGCTTCGATGCCTCGCGACCGCCGATATTGCATAGTTGGGGAGTTGAAGATGGCATTCGTTTTGGGG
>JBKKDE010000035.1:0-3152 GCA_046708665.1 Candidatus Zixiibacteriota bacterium
GTGTGGGGGCGTGCGCTCCAATTGCAGTTGCTTGACGACGACCGGCTCCGCGCCGTGGCCGTGCAGCAGAGCGACCGACGTGTTGTCCTCCCTGCGCGACGCGGCGAAATCATGGACCGCGAGGGCCGGCTTCTCGCAATAAATGTCGCCTCCCGTTCTTATTTTGCCTATCCCGACAGTCTTGTACCGGCCAGTGAGTTGGCACAACGATTCGCCCCACTGCGTGGCATGAATGTTCGCGCGGTCTCGCGAGATTGGCAGGAACGCCAGAACAAGTTCACGTGGATGATCCGCCGTTGCAGTGCCGAAGCGTCTGAACAAATCGAAGGTTGGGAATTGCCGGGAATCTTTCCGACGTGGGAGTACGAGCGCGTGTACCCGCATGTGCTGCCGGGATTCTCGGGTCCTTTGGGATTCGTCAATGACACGATGGGTGGCGCCGCCGGACTGGAACTCTTCTATAATGATCTGCTACAGGGGCAGGATGGCGAAGGTGTTTTCGTAACGGATGCCACAGGACGCCGCTTCGCTGTCGATCCGATCGCAGGGCATAAACCCGTTCCCGGCGCCAAGCTGCGGCTGACCATCGATGCGCGCTGGCAGTCGATCCTCGGCGAAGAACTCATGGCCGCGGTCGAGACGTGGAAGGCCAAGGGAGGGATGGGGATTATCATGAACCCCCACACCGGCGCAATCCTTGCCATGGTCGATGTCGATCCCAGCCGTTCCGAACACTCGCCAATCCTGAAGAGCCGACTGATTTCCGATGTGTTCGAGCCGGGCTCGACATTCAAGCTTGTTCCGTTCGCTGGTGCGCTTGCCGATGGTGATTTGGAGCTGAATCAGTATTTCGATGGTGGCATGGGCGTTGGCTATTTCAACGGCCGTCCGATCAAAGACGACAAGAAGCACGGCGTAATCTCGACGGAAGAAGCGTTCGTGCTCTCCTCGAATATCGTAACCGGACGCATCGCGAACCGAATGGAGCCCGGACGTCTCGATTTCTGGGTCCGTCGTTTCGGCTTTGGCCAGAAAACCGGTCTCGACCTTCCTGGGGAGTCTCCCGGACGCATCGCCCAGCAACAGAACTCAGAATTCAATATCGCCCAACGCTCCTTTGGGCATGGAATATCGGTCACGCCGTTGCAGCTCGCCTGCGCCTATTCCGTGATCGCCAATGGTGGCTATCTCATCCAGCCGCACCTGCTTGAGGCGATTGAGAACCCTGACGGCACGGTAACGACCATTCCGATCAAGGGCGAACGCATCCTCTCACCCGAAGTCGCACTCATTATGAAGCGATTCGCGCGTGGCGTCGTCGAGCGGGGGACCGCCAAGGCCATCAACGATTCCGTTTTCACGTTTGCCGGGAAGACTGGGACAGCCGAGAAGCCGGATCCTGTTACCAAGTCCTACAATAAGAATAAGTATATGGCGTCCTTTGTCGGTTACTACCCCGCCGACAACCCGCGAATCGTTGGATTGGTCATCCTCGACGAACCGGAACCAATCCACTACGGTGGCCTCACGTCCGGGCCGGTACTTCTGAACACGGTCCGGCGCGCCGCGTCTTCGGGTGATCTCCCGGCCAGCGACCTCTCGCGTTTTGCCGAACTCTATGACACCAGCGCAATCCGTCATCCGGACTGGGCCGACAAACTTGTCGCAGCGGTCGCACCGATCATCAGCACGTCGATTGGCACGACAACCGCAATCGCCTCGGCGGAAAACGCCAGAAATATTGCGAATTCTCAGGAGTTGCTGGATACGCAATCGCGAACTGGGTGTGTAAGCGGGTGGGACCGCCTGCTGTCATGTGCACAGAAAGTCCGGGACGAGAAAGAAAAACTTCGTCTCGTGCCCGCGCCAGAAATGCAAAACCCGGTCGCCGAGGAGGCACCATCGGTCCCGGAGTCTGAGCCGATCGCCGTCCAGTTTGATACCAATGATCCATCACTCGTGGATTCTAATACCAAGGAAGAGCGTCCGTGACGATGCCGCGCACAATGACCGCGATGCCAACAAAGAAATTGTCTGAACTGTTCTCGGATCAGACACACGCGAATGATGTTGCCATTTCCGGCATCACGTATGATTCGCGCAAGGTGACGCGCGGCGATCTATTCTTCGCGCTCCCTGGTGAAAAGGCCGATGGCGTCCAGTTTGCCGCACAGGCAGTAGCCAATGGTGCTGCCGCGGTTGTCGCTGCGTCAAAGCTCGATCTCGCGGTTCCCGTCATCGTAGCCGAGAATCCGCGACGTCTCATGGCGGAAGTCGCTCTCAGCTTCTACGGCTATCCCGATCGTGCGCTCGAGTTGGTCGGAGTTGTTGGCACCAATGGCAAATCCACTGTCGCCGCAGGATTGCAGGTCGTGTGGGAAACGGCCGGGGTGAAATCCGGGCTGTTCGGTACTCTCAACAATCGCTGGGCCGATTACTCCGAGCCCGCATCACGCACCACTCCCGAAGCGCCGGATCTGGTTCGCACATTGGCACGGATGCGCGATGACGGCGTCAAGCGCGTCGTCATGGAAGTTTCCTCACATGCGCTCGTACTCGATCGCGTCTGGGGTGTCCGTTACAAGGGCGGCATTTTCACCAACATCACGCGCGACCATCTCGACTTCCACAAGACCTTTGAGAACTACCGCGACGCGAAGAAGATATTCTTCGAACGTCTCACTGCGCCCGGATGCTTCGCAGCGATCAACGTCGAAGACGACAACCACGAGCACTTTGTTACGGCGTGCCCGAAAGCGCGTGTCATCAAGTATTCCGGCTCGGGTGAGGAAGTGGAAGTAAAGCTCGGGATTATCTCCCATGACCTCGACGGTACCCACGGGCGTTTGGTGATTGGGCATGAGTCGTGGCCGTTTCATTCAACGCTTTGGGGTCGCTTCAATCACGCCAATATCGCGGCCATCGCCGCAGGGGCCTATGGCTCTGGCATCGACGGTGCCACAATCGCCAAAGGCATCAACGACTTTCATGGCATTATGGGACGCACTGAGCCAGTGCGCTCCAAAGCGCCTTTCCATGTGTTCGTCGACTACGCACACACGCCGGATGCTCTCGAGGCCGTGCTCAGCGCCGCGCGACCGCTCGTGCGCGGGCGATTGATTGTTCTCTTCGGTTGCGGTGGTGATCGTGAC
>JBKKDE010000036.1:0-2656 GCA_046708665.1 Candidatus Zixiibacteriota bacterium
GGATGGACCCTCACGCAGGGCGCAGAAGTGAATCCCGCTTGACCGAACTCGTTGACGCCATAAGGGAACTCGGCCGACGCGTAGTTCATCTTATCGCGCATGCCGAAAGTCACCACGTTGATCACGAATTCCCGCGTGGAGAGTATGTTGCGCAGCGTGTCCTTCGGTTGCCCGGTCCGGTCCGTTAGCGGTGAAATGACGATGGAAGGTGGGTTCGCGCCGCCGGCCATAAAGTAACTAAAAGGGGCAAGGTTCGGTACCCCGTCCGCCGAGAGCGTCGATGTGAATGCAATGGGACGAGGCGCCACGCTGTGCAATAGCAGCCGTTGGCAGTCGGCCATTGTCAGTTCCGCGGGATCGATGCCGAGAAAGCCGTCTTCCATATATCCTCCGATTAACATCGCCTTAGTGAACGACAATTCGAGCCAAGAATACCATTTCTTCCGAGTATCAATCGCTACAGTATTGGCTACGGAAGAGTCGCTATCGCCAGGTGTAAGGATAATCGCCGTCGTCGATAGCGGCGGCCGCGCGCGTCATCTTGAGCGGACGGAAGGTGTCCAGCATAACCGCCAGCTCTTCCGTTCGTGTCTTTCCGAGACTTGCCTCCACAGCGCCCGGCTGCGGACCGTGTGGGATACCGCTCGGGTGGAGCGTAATCGAGCCGACCTCAATGCCCTTGCGGCTTCCGAACTTGTCGTTGCAGTAGAAGAGAAGCTCGTCGCTCTCGAGGTTGCTGTGGTTGTAGGGTACGGGCACGGCATCCGGATGGTAATCGAGCATGCGCGGGCAGAACGAACAGACGACAAAATTATGCGCTTCGAAGGTCTGATGTATGGGCGGCGGCATGTGTAGGCTGCCAGTTATCGGCTCGAAGTCGCGAATGTTGAACGCCCAGGGGTAGACCAAGCCTTCCCAGCCAACCAGGTCGAACGGGTGGTGCTCATAGAAGTATGCATTCAGCCGGCCGCGGGCTTTGATTCGGACCTCGAATCGGCCGGTTTCGTCGAAAGTCTCCAGCTTTTCGGGACCGCGAAAGTCCCTTTCGCAGAACGGCGCATGCTCCAACATCTGGCCATATTCGTTGCGATACCGCCGCGGAATCTCGACAGTGCTCGTCGCTTCGATGATCAGCATCCGGGTCTCGCCATCCGCCGCCGCCGGGACGGACGGCGCTACATCTGCCGATCCTCCCGGAGCCGCCGCCGGGACGGACGGGGCTACATCTCCCGATCCTTCCGTAGCCCCGCCGTCCGTTACGACCCGGTAAATCGTTCCGCGGGGAATGCAGAGATAATCGCCGCTCTCGTATGGCAGCGAGCCGAACATCGTCTCCAGCCGGCCGGTTCCCTCGTGGATGTAGAGAAGGTCGTCGCCGTCGGCGTTCTTATAGAAGTAGTCCATCGCCTCCGATGGACGGCAATAGCCGAATACGACGTCGTCATTTGCAAAGAGTGGGACCCGGCCCGTAATGGGGTCACCATAGATCTCCATGTTGCGCGTCTTCAGATGCCGATGACGCAAAGGCTCTTCCGCCAGCGTCTGCGGGCGGAGGTCCTGCATGGGCTGGAATTCCGCAACCTGTGTGGGCGGATAGTGATGGTAGAGCAGCGACGACATTCCCGAGAAGCCCTTCAGCCCGAAGAGCTGTTCCGAGCGCAGCCGCCCGTCCGGCCCTCGGAACTGCGTATGTCGCTTTCGGGGCACCTCCCCCATTTTCATATAGCCGGGCATCGTTTGCCTCCTACTTCTGAATGTACACTCAACCACGATCCATTGGTCAACGACGATACTTGACCAATTCGTCATACTGTAAAGATCTGCTATTGAGATTTAGCCCGTCTGCACGCAAAGACTCAGTCTCCATGCCCCACAAGAGCCTGTTCCATCAGCGCTCTCATATACACCTCGCGATGGTTTAGAAAATCCCGCGTAAGTGTGTAGTGCTCCGTATCCTCATACGCCACCTTCTCAATGCCCTCACTACTGAGTAAATAGATGGTCGCTTCTGGATAGGCCATCAATATGGGCGAATGCGTTGCAATGATAAACTGTGATCCCTGTCGCTCGACGAGACGGTGAATAATTTGAAGCAGCGAAAGCTGTCGTGTCGGCGAAAGGGCAGCCTCCGGCTCGTCCAGAATATAGAATCCGTCCGGGCCGAAGCGATGGTTCGCCAGAGCCAGGAATGATTCACCGTGCGACTGCTCGTGAAGCGACACACCGCCGTAGTACGAGATGATCGGTGGACCTCCCCCGGGCTCATTGTCCAGCTTCTCAATCTCGGTCGCTACATTGAAGTAGCTCTCCGCGCGGAGGAAGTAGCCGGTACGTTCCCGGCGAATATTCCGCGCGCACCGAAGATGATCGGAAAGGGGACTCTCCGAGCTTCGGGTGGTGAAGCTGAAGTTCTTGCTCCCGCCTTCCGCATTAAAGCCGGTCGCTACGGCGATCCCTTCGATTAGCGTCGATTTCCCGGACCCGTTCTCGCCGATCAAATAGGTGACTTTGGGATGTAGGTCGAGGGAGGTAAGATTACGGACCGCCGGAATGTTGAATGGGTAATTGGTGAAGGATGGGATCTCCTCGCGCCAGAGCGTAACCGATCGAACAAAGCCGCCGGCCATCAAATCTAGTCCCTCGCCGGGCCTACTAG
>JBKKDE010000037.1:0-4985 GCA_046708665.1 Candidatus Zixiibacteriota bacterium
GCGTACCGCCCGACGCTCCGTATAACTGACACGGGATAGCAAGAGCAGGCTCGCTACCTTCGAGGGTTCTACGATTTGGAGATCGTCTCGTCCAACGTCATCTCGTCGGGCCAGTGCGTTTCGTGACGCTTGATCTCGGGCAACTCATCTCCCGACTTCCGCCATCGATCCAAGACATCCGCGACCGTCCAGTTGCCTAAATCACCGGCCGAGAAGTACGTCGACTCCGAACCAGCGCGAACCGTGTGCGCAGCTCCTATCGCTGTGAGCGATGCCAGGTGACGACGCACCAGCGACCACGGGATACGTAAGCGATTCGAGATCTCGGCTGATGTCATCCCGCGCGGACGGTCCTTGTTTGACTCGACCAACGTACGGGCAATTTCCACCATCGCATGCTCGCTCGCATACGCTGAGAGTGAGTCGACAGGCGCTTTTGGCAGGTATGTGTGTCGGTGCTGCCACGCGAACGAAAGTTCGATCCCGGCGATGAGAATCATCCACGAGGCGTAGACCCAGAGCAACAGAAGCGGAATCTGTGCCAACAGCCCCCAGATCGCGCGGTACGAGCCGGTTGCGAATTGGAAATTGAGGTAGAACGCCTGCACAAGATGCCAAGCCAACCCAGCAACCACGCCTGCGATGGCAGCGGACTGCCAACGGACCTTGCTCGAAGGGACCAACTTGTATATAAGGAACAGAGTGCCGCAAATTAGAAATATTGGCGCCACACGGAATAGAAAAGAGATTTCCTGCAACCGGTCGCGAAGCAGTGTGCCAATCATCGTCCCGCGTGAAAACGTGACCATGAGGGCCTCGGACTGCGATTGGCCGAACGCGGCAATTGTTAGAACCAGGGCCGCGATTGTGGGGGCGACAAACATCAGGAGCGGGTAAAGCGCCAAGGTGCGCCACAGAGGACGGCGATCCTGCGCGACCCAAATGTCGTCGACGATGCCTTCAAAATTGACGAGTGCGATGAATCCCGCGATGAGTATTGCGATGAAGGCGAAAAGCCCCAGGGTAACGAAATCCAGCCCCTGAATTGTTTCGCTCAATTGTTCGGAAAGTTCCGGTGCAGTGATCGCCAACTTCTGAACGATGAACTCGATGGCTGTCTTCCCCCAGCCGAGCATTTCCGACAATGCCAGCATGAGAGCAATTAGCGGCACCAGATAAAGAAGCGACAGATATGTGAGGTAACCCGCCCGCTCAAACGCGCGGTCGGTGATCATGCCGCGCAGCACGATCAGAATGCTCCGCCAAACCGACTCGCGCAGGCCGTCGGCATTGACCGATCGACTCCACGCGCGCGCTTCCAGCCGTTCGAGTCGATTGGTGATGATGGATTCGAGGCTCATGTATTCAAAAAATAAGGGCACGGTGTCCCGTGCCCCTACCCAATTCTTTCGGTCTTACAAAGCCTATACGTCCAAGTTCCTGACGTACTTGGCGTTCTCCTCGATGAACTTTCTCCGCGGCTCGACTTCGTCGCCCATGAGCATGGTAAATACATGGTCGGCTTCGGCCGCGTCTTCGAGCGATACTAAGAGCAGTGTCCGTGTTTCCGGGTCCATGGTTGTCTTCCATAGCTGGTCCGGATTCATTTCTCCAAGTCCCTTATACCGTTGTATTCCGATGCCTTTGTCGCCGCCCATTTCTTTCATCAGGCGATCGCGCTCATCGTCGGAATAGGCGTACACTTCCTTTTGCCCCTTCTTCAAACGGAAGAGCGGCGGTTGGGCAATGTACACGTATCCCAGTTCGACCAGCGGCTTCATGTGTCGGAAGAAGAAGGTCAGGATGAGAGTACGAATGTGTGAACCATCGACATCAGCGTCGGTCATGATGATGATTTTGCCATACCGGCATTTTGAGGCGTCGAATCCCTCTTTGAAGCCGGTGCCCAGGGCCGTAATCATCGCACGAATTTCCTCGTGATTGACAATCTTGTCTTCTCGCGCCTTCTCAACGTTGAGGATCTTTCCCTTGAGCGGGAGAATCGCCTGAAAGCGACGGTCGCGTCCCTGCTTGGCATTACCACCGGCCGAGTCGCCCTCGACAATGAATATCTCGCACGATTCCGGGTCGGAGAGAGCGCAATCGGCCAGCTTACCGGGAAGTCCGCCTGAGTCGAGCGCCGATTTGCGGCGTGTCAGATCGCGCGCCTTGCGCGCGGCCTCGCGCGCCTGGCCGGCGGAAATGACCTTCTCGATAATGCGACGGGCAACCGGTGGATTCTCTTCGAAGAATTCGGCCAATGCTTCGCCGACTCCCGACTCGACTATTCCCTTCACATCCGAATTGCCGAGCTTGGTTTTCGTCTGTCCTTCAAATTGAGGATCCTGCACGCGTACTGCAATGATCGCGGTTAATCCCTCACGCGCGTCTTCGCCTTGGATCGTGAAGTTGACGTTCTTCAACAGCCCATTCTTCGTCGCATAGCTATTGATCGATCGTGTGAGCGCAGTCTTGAAACCGACAAGGTGTGTACCGCCCTCGATTGTGTTGATGTTGTTCACGTAAGAAAAGATGTTCTCGACATACGTGTCGTTGTATTGCATTGCCACTTCGATGTGCACATTTTCGCGTTCGCGCTCGACATACACGGGCTTTTTGAAGAGCGCGATCTTGTTCTCGTTGAGGTATTCGACAAACGCCGCCAGGCCGCCCTTGTACTCGAACGTCAGCTTCTTGTCCGAATTCTCTTCGGCAAGATCGATCCGGATACCGCGATTGAGAAAGGCCAGCTCACGCAGACGGGCCGCGAGGACATCAAAGGAGAACTGTGTCTTCGCGAAAATTTCGCCATCGGGCTTGAATGTTGTCTTCGTCCCGGTCTTCGTGGCCTTGCCGATTTTCTCCACAGGCCCGGTCGGATCGCCGCGATGATACGACTGACGCCAAGTGGCGCCATCACGCATGACTTCCACGGTACATTCGATGGAGAGCGCATTGACAACCGACACACCGACTCCGTGCAAACCGCCGGACACTTTATAGGAATCGTGATCAAACTTGCCGCCGGCATGAAGCACGGTCATGACAACTTCCAACGCCGACTTTTTCTGCGTCGGATGCATGTCGACAGGTATGCCGCGGCCATTGTCGATCACCTCGACTGCGCCGTCGGCCTTGAGCAGGACCTGAATGTGGTCGCAGAATCCGGCCATGGACTCGTCGATCGAGTTATCGACGACTTCATGCACAAGGTGGTGCAATCCGCGCGGACCGACATCGCCGATGTACATTGCAGGACGCCGGCGAACCGCCTCAAGACCTTTGAGTACAGTGATGTCTTTCGCGCCGTAGTCGCCGCTATTGGCTTTCGCGACCTCTAAAGCTTCTTCTTCAATTGTCTTTGCCATTATTTTCTTCTGCCCCTTTTCGTCGTGCACGGCGTCGACTACGGACCGGTGAACATGATCTCGTCGACAAGCTTCTCTCCCTCGCCGAGCGACGCGTTGATCTTTTCACGTATGACCTGCTTTTGATACGTCAGTTCTTGCCGCCATGCCGGTTCATCAACCGAGACGAATAGCTTTCCGTGGTCGAGCTTGATCACGCGCGTGTGCGCTGCAATTTCCGGTCCGACAAGCTCGGGCCAAGTCACTGCAACTCCCGCCTCCTTGACTTGTTTTGCTATACCCAGCGTGGCCAAACGGCCACGAATCAGATCGCCAATCGCAGACGGTTTTGACAAGAACTGCCCCCAGGAAATCAGGCGCGATCCCGACACGTGGAACCACGCTAAGTCACCAAGTTACAAGGAGATTGGTGATGTGGCAACAGCTATTTCCCTCGTAGTCTCTGCGCAACGCCATATCCGCCAATGCGTTATAGACAAGAAAAAGGCGCGATGACCCGCGCCTCAATTCGGAGCTTTTGGGGGCGTCTAATCTGCCAATCGCAACGGCATGACCAGGCAGAGATACTTCTCTTTGTCGGGATCGTCGGCACCGCGTACGAGCCCGGCGGAGATCGATGTTGCCAACTCAAAGACCACATCGCCCGCATCAAAGTTCTTCAGCATCTCAATTACGTAGTGTGCATTGTAACCAATTTCGAGGTCTTCACCTTTGTACTCGCAGGGAATTGTCTCGCGCGCCTCACCACCGACATCCTGATTCGTCGCCGACAACTCGATTGCGTTGTTCGACAACGAGAACTTTACCTGCTTGGTGAGGGAGTTCGAAAGCACGGCGACTCGTTTTACTCCGGCGGCTAAAGTGGCCGAATCGACTTTCAAAAACTTATCGTTCGACTTGGGAATGACCTGGTTGTAATTCGGATACGGTCCCTCGATCAATCGGGATGTCACGACAACATCGCCGATCTTGAACACGACATTCTTTTCACTAAACATGACGGCCACTTCGGCAGTGTCATCAGTCGCCATCTTAAGCACCAATCCGAGTGCCTTGGGCGGCACAATAAGTTCACTCTTGAGACCCGCGAGGCGGTTGCCAGGCACCGAGACTTTGGCCAAGCGATGTCCATCGGTAGCCACCATGTGCATTCTTTCGCCATTTGCCTGCCAGAGGATGCCGTTCAGTGCAGGGCGCGTTTCGTCATTCGATACTGCGTACATCGTGCGATACACCATACTGCGAAGTTGATCGAGTGGAATTGTGACTGCGCCGCCATCAGGAATTGAAGGAAGACGCGGAAATTCGTCGGGCGACATTCCGCTCATTTTGTACACACCCTGACCGGACTTAATTTCCAATCGGTGATTCGTCACGGAGATCTGGACATCTTCGTCAGGCAACTCACGGACAACTTCCGCAAATGTCCGTGCCGGCACCGTCGTTGATCCCGTCTTTGTGACTTTAGCCGGAACCATGGCGGTCATGGACAGATCCAAGTCTGTCGCCGCCAATGACACGCCGTCGTTTGTGGCTGTGATCAAAACATTGCCCAAAATCGGCAACGTGGTTCGGCTGGATATGACTCCAAGAATTGCTTGAAGTCTAGAGTTGAGG
>JBKKDE010000038.1:0-3900 GCA_046708665.1 Candidatus Zixiibacteriota bacterium
GCCCCGGCCCGGGCCAGTTCGATCGCCCAACGGTCCAGATACAAACGCGTCGAGTCGGAAGGAATCGGAACAGCGGAAAGATCGGGGAAGTTACTAAACACCCAGTCGCGGTACCACGCCGATGGCATTAAATCGCAATTGATCACCCGCACATCCGGACGCCAGTCATCGCAATACTGCAGTCCACGCAGTACAAAGTCGATGTTGGCCCCGGAGACGAACACTGTCGCACTCGGTTGCAATTCTGCTGTCGCTTCTGTCCCGTAATCGTACGCCAGGCGATGCTCGACCAAATTGCAGTACGGCTCGTTGATGATGACAGGTGCCAACCCGAGCATGACCATCGTGCCCAGAGCGGCGGTAGCGACCGTGTAACGCAGCCAGGCGGTCGGCATGCGCATTGGCAAATAGCCGAAGGCGACGACAAGTGTAGCAATTCCCGACGCGATCAGGAATGCAATCATGGAGAGCGCCGGAAGCAGATATCCATGGATGTCGGGATTTGTGTCACTGAAGTCGCTGACCAAAAGCGACGTCACCGTGATGTTGGCCACGATCACAAGCAGCGCCACCGGCACCCAACGCCTTGCTCTACGCCACAAACCGATGATGCCAGCGAGCGAAAGCACGGCAACTCCCCATTGCAGCTCATCGAGAAGCAGGGTGACACAGCTCACGAAGTTCTTGTAAAACATGACAGCCGTGGATGCGATGATCTCGTCAAATGCGTCGGCGCCGACAATCCCACTCCAAGAGGGTGCGCGTCCCGAGTCAGTCCACCCCCAATTGAGCGGCGGGTTGGCCCCGGCACGAACCGGCAAATAGAGGTAGATTGAAAGCCCTATTAGGAAGAACGTGAGAGCCAATAACCAATCGCGCATCCGCAACTCGTTCCGGCGTCCCAGCACCAGAAAGAACACGAACACCGCGGGAAGTGTCGAGGCAAACGTTGCATTGTGCAATCCAAGTCCGAGGCCGCCGAGAAACGCCGCAGCAAGTAGCCAACGGGTAAGCCCGCCCCTGCCGGTTCGCACCGATCGCGCCGCGCCAAACAGTATCGCAATCATGAACGCCCAAGCCAAAAGCGTTGGCGCATACACTTCCGCACGCGCTGCCTGCATCCAGAGCGTGTACGTCCCGGCGATCGCGGTGAGCGCCACAACAATCGGCATTACAGTTTCCCACCATCGCGTCGTACGCCAGATGTGTGACAGAAGGCCATGCCAGACATACGCGAAGATGCCGAGCGCAGCAGAAGCGCACAACGCCGAGAGAAAATTGACTCGGTAGAAAATGTCTCCGAAGGGCGAGAGTGAAAACACGCGACCGACCAGGACATAGAGCGGAAAACCAGGACGGTGCGGGATGCCGAGGACATGGGCATTGGCGGCCAGCTCGCCTGTGTCCCACCAAAAGACAGTCCGGCACATCGTTGCTACATACAGAAGCAGCGATATGATGAACACCAACGTGGCAAGCAACCACGCTGAGTTGGTCGAACGTTCCCGGTCGTGGTGCAATTCTTCCAGAGACGGGGACTGGCTGGCGAATTGATCAGACACCTGATGACACTCCCCTGTTCGTCCGGCAACGTCGGTAACATCCCTGTTCTGGATGGCCATCTTCCCTAGTATCGGCCATTTCGGCCAAAGGGTTTGCATGTTTGATTGGGTTTGACCGGCCACCCAACTCCGCTATTATGCAACCTTGGAGCCCAAGACTGTGCCGCAATCGAGTACATCAGCCGAGTCCCCCGACGCGCGCCGACGCCTAAGGCGGCTTGTTGTTGTCATCGCCGTTGCAGGACTCGTGCTCTCCATTCTGTTTCTCCTTTGGGCCACAGTCGGAGTGCGCAGTGTCCGCAATGCACTCGTAGAAGAAACAGAGCGGCTGTCGCTCGCCCTGCTGGAATCCCTCATTCTCGCTTCACAGTACTCATTGGCGACCGGCACCCTTGTCAACCAGCTCGAACAAGAGACTCTCGCCGAGCGAACAAGGACGCTTCTGCAAGTGTATCCGGATGGTGGCATCGGCGCGACTGAATTGGATTCAATGTCCTCACGCCTCGATGCCGATGCGCTCTCGCTCCGAATCGACGATGCGTGGATATCGTCGGATACGGACGTACCGATTTCTATGGCGACGGCTGGTGTCGACATTCTGGCGGAAATCCAGTCTGACGACGATCAGCTCGAAGTCGCTTACACGGACTCACTGGCCGGACAAACGTGGGAAGGGGTCGTCTTCAGTACACCCCGGGGTATCGCGGTTGTGTGGGCAATCCGTGGCCCATCGTCGTCCCAGCCGGCAATCGGCGGGATCGGTGAATTAATTCAAGAAATTGGCCGACAATCCGGTGTGAACTATATCGTCTTGCAAGCCCCTGATGGGATTGTGTTTGCCTCTCGTCCGTTAAAGCCACTCTTGAAGCTAGCTGCCGATTCATTTCTTGTAGGTGTCTTGGAGGGCGATTCTGCGGCAACGCGTGAAATCGATTTTGAAGGCACGCCGGTAATTGAGGCAGCCGCCCCGTTCCTTTCGACTGAATTACCGTCGGGCATGTTTCGCGTCGGACTGAGTCTCACGGCTGTAGACGATGCCGTGAGCCGTCTGACGGTTCAGCTTGGGCTCACAGCATTGCTATTGGTTCTATTGTCCACAACCGTCATCTCAATCGCCGTCACCCGCCGGACTTTGGCTGATCTGGGACAGTCGTATCGAGAGTTCGAAACTCTCTCGGTCAGTGTCCTCAATTCTATAGATCAGGCGGTCATCGCCGTCGATGCGGACGGGAAGCTGACGATCCTGAACCCGGCTGCCGAGCGCTGGTTTGACTTGCGCGCCCGGGATGTATACAGTCAAAATGTCGCCACGATACTGCCGTTCGATTTCGGCTTGTCTGAGGCACTTACCACGCGCCAAGCCCATAGCGAACGCGAATCTGTGTGCCAAGCATCTGGAGGGCTTCGCACACTGGTCTATGCGACTGCGCCACTCAAGACGAGCGATTCTCAGTATGTCGGAGCAGTGACGGTGATCCGCGACGAGACCGACTCGCGTATGATGGCCACTCAAGTGCGACGTGCCGAGCGTCTATCGGCCATGGGGCATTTGGCTGCCGGTGTCGCCCACGAAATCCGCAACCCTCTCAACGCGATTGCCCTGGCCGCTCAGCAGCTCAAAATGGAGCTTGGCCCTGTCCCGTCGGCGGCTATGGCTGATACGATTTGGAGCGAATCGAAACGCTTGAATGGCATCGTCGAAGACTTCCTGTCATTGGCGCGCCCTTCGACCATGCCAAAGTCCAAGCTCGACTGGCGGGCACTTGTCGAATCTGTGGCGCAGATGGCGGGCCTCGAAACCGATAAGAAAGGGGTGGCGTTGCAGCTCGACCTATGCGACGAGTGTCGTGTCGACGGAGTCGCCGATGAATTGCGAAAGGCGCTGTGGAACTTGCTGCGAAATGCTCTCGCTGCGACCGATTCCGGCGGTCGCATTAGCATCGACCTACAAGTCGATTCAGGCATCGCGAAATTGGCGATCGATGATACCGGATCAGGGGTTGCGCCGGATGCGCTCTCACGCGTCTTTGAGCCCTGGTTCACGACCAAGTCCGGTGGGACAGGATTGGGGCTCGCCATCACCCATCGGATCGTGCAGGACCACGAAGGAACAATAGAGCTTAGTTCGCCAGTGCCGGGTACCACACGGGGGACACGTGTCGTAGTCAGTCTCCCCGTTAGTCAACAACCAGCATAACGATTAACCTCGGAGCAGAATGGCAGGATTGGTTTTCAAAAGCGCCGGAGAATCCCACGGCCCCAGGTTGACTGGAATTCTCGAAGGACTGCCCTCAGGCCTGCGCATCGACTTTGATCGCCTCGCCGCTGACATGGCCGA
>JBKKDE010000039.1:0-3155 GCA_046708665.1 Candidatus Zixiibacteriota bacterium
TCACTTTGGCTTTGGGAAATGCCTGCGGCAATCGCGACAGAAAAAATTCGGACTGATGCATACCTTCAAGATCCAACGGCATCAACACGAGGATGCGCTTGGCGGACTGGAGGGCGCCGGGGAAGGAGAACTCTTGCGGATTGTCCTTCTTCACCCACCACTTGATCAGCCACTCTTTGATCACTGGAGCGGGCCCCCGGTTGTCTGTTCGGGAACCATCCAGGAGGCGACGGAATCGGCGGTGATGACCATCGCGCCGAAACCGCGTGTCCAGGACGAGAAGGGCTTCAACTCGGCGCCGTTTACGCTCGCCTGCACGCCATCGGTGTGCCCGAGTGAGAGCGTGAAGCGGTCGAGACCCTTGGCTTCCAATTTTTGGCCAGCGTAGTATATCCCGGACGCGATGGTGTCATTGTCGGCGACAAGTTTGACCCATGTTTCGCGATCAAACGAGAGCGTGAGCAACATCTCGGCATCGATCACGATCTCGTCTGTTGCCGACGGGACAGAGTCCGGAACAACCACGTGCGTTTCGACTGGCGCTTGCACCGGCGCGGGAGCTGATTGGGAGACAACTTGTGGAGGATCGTCTGTCTGACGTGATGCGTTGCCGGGTGTGTTGTCGGCGTTCATAAGCTTAATCACACCGAATATCACGACGGCGACTGCGATTAGCCCAACAATGACATATACCCAGACTTTGGTCGGAATTGGCCTGGCAACAGGCATCCGCGGTGTCGGCCCGGTCGGAAAGCCTGTTTCGCCGGAAGCGGCCCGCTGACGCGATGGTGGCTCCCACGCTGGGCGGTGATGGACATCGTAGAGAGCGTAGATGTCATTGACGTTCAGCCCGAGACGTTCGGCGTATGACTTCAGAAACAGACGGCCATACTCGACAGTCGGCAGTTTATCGAATGCTTCCTGCTCGATCGATCGGAGATAGTCGGCGCGTATCTTGATGTCCTCAGCGATTTCCTCGATACGCAGGCCAAGTTGGTGACGCCGCGCGGCGAGAATTTCGCCCAGACGATCAGTCGTGATATCGATCTCCCTAAGCGCGGGATCGGGACGAACGCTGTCCGTCGCAGAGTCCCCTGCGGGCAGGCCGAGCGATGCATTGGTGTGTTCGTTTTTCATCAGATGACCCGTTGCAGGACAGTTGACAAACTCTTCACCGGCAGACCGATGATGTTGTCGAGTGGACCCGCGATGCGGTCCACAAACTGCCCCCCTTCCCCCTGTATGGCGTACGCGCCGGCTTTATCGTACGGCTCGCGAGAACGGACGTAGGTGGCGATGTCGCGTTCCGTGAGACGGCGAAAGTGAACATGTGTCACCGCCGAACCGGCGGCCTTCTGCGCTGAGGTAACATTGATGACGGCCGCGCCTGTGTAAACCTGATGTGCTCGTCCGGATAGCGACTTGAGCATCGCCCGTGCATGATTGGGATCTGTCGGCTTGCCCAGACCGCGCGGCTCGGACACGACGATCGTGTCGGCTGAGATCACGATTCCCGATCTCACATGCCTCGCGCAGTCGATGGCCTTGCGCATCGCCCACTCCCGCACCCAAGCGCGCCAATGCGGGCCGTGGGGCGGTGGCTCTGAAAGCGCGTGGTCGAGTGTGCGAAAGAGAACACCGCACTGTGTGAGAATCTGTTTGCGACGCGGCGAAGCCGAAGCGAGGATGACGGATCTCCCCCCGAGAAGACCGCGCAGTCGCGCACGATCCTTTCCCGTCACCCACTCCCCGTGTTCGAGACGGCTTTGCCATGTGTCGGTATCCCATTTCACGCGTCCAGAATCATCGTCACCGGGCCCCAATTGGCAATTTCCACGAGCATCTTCGCGCCGAACTTCCCGGTGGCAACATCCAAGTTCATACTCCGAAACACCTCGACAAGCCGCAAGTAGTATTTCTCTGCCAAAGCGGGTTCGAGCGCCTCGGTGAACGACGGGCGGCGTCCCTTTTCGGTGTTGGCGTAGAGGGTGAACTGAGAGACAACGAGAAGCGAGTGCCCGAGGTCAAGAAGCGACAGGTTCATTTTCTCCTGATCGTCCTCGAAAATTCTCATGTTGACCACGCGTTTGGCCATCGGTTCAATCAGGTCTTCGGTGTCGCCTTTCTTGAATCCGACCAGGAGAACGAGTCCATTGCCGACTTCACCGACAATTTCGCCGTCGATCTTGACACGGCCCGAACGGACCCTTTGCAGGCAGATTCGCATGATTCACGCAACTGTAAGAGCGACAATGGGAAAGAGATTATGCCTTCGACCGAACCATGTCAAGAGGTTTTCTCTGTATCGCCATGAAGGACATAGAATTAGGGATTCGCGAGAACTGACGAGGAGAGGACACATAGGTCCTATGGGACCTATGTGTCACTAAAACACTGCAGGACAAAGGATAACATGAACCACCTCGACCCATCACTCTTAGACGATCTTCTCCATGAGACTCGTACCTATTCGCCGAGTGTCGACTTCAGGCGTGCGGCTCTGATCGGCGACGAGTCGATCCGGGACACGGGTTCGGCCGATCCTGAGAGCTTCTGGGCCGAGCAAGCGAAGCTGCTCGATTGGATAGCGCCATGGACGCATGTACTCGAATGGAAGCCACCGCATGCGAAGTGGTTTGTCGACGGAAAGCTCAACGTCTCGGCGAATTGCCTCGACCGTCATCTGACGACGGCGACGCGCGACAAGACGGCCTTGATCTGGGAAGGTGAGCCGGGGGATAAACGGGTGCTGACCTACGTGGAGATGCACCGCGAGGTGTGCCGTGCGGCGAACGCGCTCAAACGGCTTGGTGTGGCCAAGGGCGACCGTGTGGCGATTTACATGCCGATGGTCCCGGAGCTGCCGATAGCGGTGCTGGCGTGCGCGCGGATCGGTGCGATTCATTCGGTCGTGTTTGGCGGGTTTTCGTCGGAGGCGCTTTCGGATCGCATCAATGATTCGCAGTGCAAAGTGTTGATCACAGCCGATGGCGGGTATCGGCGCGGTGGGATTGTGCCTCTCAAGCAGATGGCCGATGTGGCGTTGGAGTTGACTCCATCCATCAAGCATGTCGTGGTGGTGAAGCGCGGGGCGCGTGATGCGCCGGTGCGCATGAAGCCGGGACGCGACCTGTGGTGGCACGAGATTGTCGATG
>JBKKDE010000040.1:0-5071 GCA_046708665.1 Candidatus Zixiibacteriota bacterium
ACACGGTGCCAACCAACGAATCGAAGAGTGCCTCGGTTGTATCGGCCGAGAAACGAAAACTCAGATCGGACAACTCAAATCCCGCAAGTGTTCCATCAACCAACAGCTTGCCGGCCGCGCGCTTCGAATCCAAATCGGGCTGGATTTCGCCGGAGACGGCTAATATGCCTTCAAGCCCAAGATCTGTCGCTGCTGTCAGTTCTTCGAGGTCCAAGACAGATGACAGGATTTGCACATGCGCGAGCGACCCATTGACATCCACCGAGGACTTGAGCGTCCGAACACGCAGTGAATTGACCGCCCACAGCCCATCGGCAGAAGCGGCCTCGCCCTCGAATCGAACTGGACCGACGAATGGTGTGTGCATGGACGCTGACCCGATCGATAGCGCCCACCCCCCATCAGCGGCGCGGAATGACCCACGTACTTCGATTGAGTCGGCCAAGGCAGTGGAATCACCGTCCCGGTAAACGACACCATGATGAACCGCTACCGAATCGAGTGCCAGATCGAGAGCGCCTCTGAGCTGGGCGGGAAGCGACGTCTCCAGCTCAATAGGGCGAAAAAGATTGGCGATCGAATCCCGCGGCACGAAGATTTGTGGATTCCAAATGTCTATGGCCCGGATGCGATGTTTCTGCGAGAGCAAACTCCGAACATCGTAGCGGAGTTGGACGGTTTGGGAGTGGACCAAAGTGTCCACACCGTCATCGCTGACGGTAGTCAGTGCCACGCCCATCAGGGTCGCGCCGGAGATCAGGTCGCCGGACATGCTCTCTACCGATAGCGTCAGTGCAGTCGAGGATTTTAGCGCACTATTGATCTGTGACGCCAACTGATGCATGAGCCAGGATGATTGCGTCAGCCAGACGTACACGCCGACCACAACGACTATGAGAAAGCCGATAAACCACACGGGAATGGTGAGCAGTTTTCGCATGACAGCTACGATCCCTGTCACGCCCTAAGGGAAGGATGTGACGGCCTTGCAATATCGTGAATATCCGACGCTGGTGACAGAGACGGCTAAGGTGCGCCTTTGGGGGAGGCTAGGGCCTTTGGACCGGTCGGAGGGACTCGATTTCCCTCATTAACGAATCCACGACCCGCTCAAGCAGGAGCAATCTCGCTTCGGTGTCCCGCGGGTAAGAGCGCATCCCGAATTGTCCCGTTGCTGGAGATACTGAGTTCTCTTGGTCCTCAGACGTCATTACAGCGCTCGCCCGCGAAGCGTTAACCGGCAACACCGGTATGGCCCGAGCTGCGCTGGGTGGCGCGGCCTCGATCGGTTCGTTGAGATCCGGCATTTCCGCCCGTGCCATTTCTAAGGATACTTTGAGCGGACGGCCCTCGCGAAGGATATCAAATGTCAGACGTTCACCTGGCTGAGACTGAACGATGACCTGTCGGAATCGACTGACTGATCCAACAGGCTCAAGCCCCACGGATCGAATGATATCTCCCTTGGATAAGCCATAGCGCGCCGCGGGAGAACCATCAACGATACCGATGATTAGCACACCTTGATCGGTTTTAAAGTGCTTCGCCTGCCAACCCGTAAGGTCATCTACATACACACCGACGTAGGCGGGGGCGCCAGCGCCGGTTTCTGAAACGTTGCGCGCGAGCCGAAGAGCCGTGTTGATTGGGATTGCAAGTGAGACGGACGAGGTGGGAAGTTCGATTCGACGAGATACGAATGGAGCCCCTGTCTGACCCGGCACATTCGGAGCGTCGAGGTAGTACGGCTCCGAAATTTTCGCTTTGATCAATCCGACGACATTTCCGCGAGTATCGACAATGGCGCCTCCCGAGCTTCCGGCTGAGACTCCCAACGATAGCTGCACCGTTCCATCCGGGCGAAATCCATTCACCTCACCCCATGCAAGGCCACACGCGAAACCGTATGAGTTTCCTACGGCGGCGACGAAGGAGACGACGTCGAGCAGTGAAGCGTCGCCAATCCGCGCTGGCAACAAACGCGTTGCTTCGATTTGCAGCACGGAAACATCGCCGCTGGTACCCAACAGAGTCGCGGGAAAAATGCGTTCGTCAAACGTCTCGACCCAGAACTCATCGGCATTCTCAATAACGCGAACGCTTGTTAGGATTCTGCCGGTGGTATCCAGTATGATGCCCGAGCCAATCGACAGAGAACTCGGTCCCGAACCTGCGCCAACTCCAGTATGCCTGCACGCCGAACGGATGGTCACTACGGACGGCGCCACTGCATCTACTAAACCGCGGACCTCGCGCTCCAAGGCCGACAATACGCTGCCGCCATACTGCTGATCTTGTCCGCGAACGACGCCAGACATAGCAAACAGGGCGAGGAACGTCACGACGCCGGCGAACGGCGCATATCTCAAGACTCTTCTATTCATTTTTGCACCAATCTCATCTCAAACGTTCGTTAAAGCATCCTCCGCAAGCGTCCAAACTCGACGTTCTCTTGACACTATCGGTTGTACCATCAACGGCCTATATGGACGCACCAATCTGGACAAAAAAACGGCCGCCAAAGGGCGGCCGTCGAGCAAAAAAATCTGTCAATTTAGAATCAGTAGCTCACCTTCCTTGTGACCTGATCGGGAGAAACGGTCGGCAGCACATACTGCGGAGTTGAGCTGTCAGTCGTGGATGTCTCGAGCGGCACCGCATCCATGACGTAATCGCGCGGCAATCGCCCCACTTCGAGATATCGCTGCTGCAGACGACGGGCTTCTTCGTCCTGGCTATTCAACGGAATGAGCTCGCCCGGATGAGCAATCGGCCGTCCATGTCGAACGTTTAAACCATACTCGGGGCTAACCGCCGGGGCTGCATCTTCAAGCTTCGCCTGAGGCGGCTCGTTGCCTATCATCATACTCCGAGCACCCAATCCGCCAAGTCCGAGCACGACCACGCCGGTGCTAACCAACGCCGGTCGGAGGAAGAGTGAAGCAAAGCGGGACTGCCAGGATACCGGGTGCGCTGCGGCATCTTCCGCACGACGAATCGCCGAACGCAAACGCAGATCAAAGTCCGGCCGCGCTGAGTGCGTGGCCACCCGGGTGGCAAGAGTGCCAATCTCGGAAAAATAGAACGCCTCGCGTCGACAACTCTCGCACGAGCTCAGGTGCGCCTCGAGGCGCAGACGCTGACGCTCGGAGAGAGTTCCGTCACAACGCGCGGACAGGTACCAATGAGCCTTGCGACAGCGCACGGGATTGCTCCAGCTTAGGTTTGAGTTCGTCTTTCAGGACCGCACGCGCGCGATTAACACGCGACTTGACCGTCCCGAGTGGCACACCAAGAATCTGAGCGACTTCTTCATAAGGCAACTGCTCAACGTCACGGAGCAGAAACGCCTCTTTGTACTTTCCGGGTAGCTTGCCGATCGCACCCTCCAGCATATGACCCAACGCAGACGGACCAAGCTTCGGGTCCGGCAGCTCCAAGCCCTTCTCTGTCATCTCAAGCAGACTGAAGAACTTGAACTTGCGACGCTTCCGCAGTTCGTTCTTGGCCAGATTGAGTGCAATCGTATAGATCCATGTCGACAAACAGTACGAGAAATCGTAGTCCTGACGATGCGTCCAGACGCGCAGGAATGTCTCCTGCACCAAGTCCTCAGCCTCGTTCTGGTCATTGAGCATCCGGTAAATCACGTTGACCAGACGTGTTTTGTATCGGTCTACCAATTCTTGGAACGCATCGTACTCGTCCTTCTGGACGCGTCTCATGAGTGCGTGATCGATTGCTTTGGCGGTATCCAAGGTTTACCTCACTATTGTGTAAGGACCATCGGGACTTCTTGTCACTATAGTACCAAGCAACGGGCGTTCCGTTCCCACCCTTTATACGCAGCGTTACCAAAGAATTGGCCAATTTCAACGCTGCTCCGTCGTCATTTGCCATTAAGCCCTTGTGGCTCAATGTGTTCAAAGTCAACAAAATCCAAGGTTTTGCGGAGTTTTAGGGAAACCAGTCTCTTCTGTCAGCAAATCCACACGCTCGCCGCACTGATACAGTGCGTGTCGCCCAAAATCCGTTCGAGTGCCGCTGGCGGCTTGTTACCCACTCCCTCGGCAAGTATGCTTGCTAGCAGTGAACGAGAAAATCCGAGAGGGCGGGCACAGTCCTCATGACGCGTGGATTCGGAATACTTGGCCACGCCCCGGCATGTCCATGACTTCGGCCACCGGATCCGGTCCGCTCGGCCGGTTTCTCTGCCATGGCGAGACATGGCAATACGAAAACAGTCAGAATGGTGAGACGATCTCTGGACATGTTGACCCACTCGCTGCACTTAATTCACTGTTGCAAGACTTGAGGTCACGGAACGGTCTGATCGAATCGGGGGCAATCGGCTATGTCAGTTTTGATTGGAGTTCGCGGACAAGAAGCAGTGACCACATTGCGTCTAGTTCAGACGATTGGCAATTGCCGCACATGCAGTTCCTCGTGTTCGAGCAAGTGACGCACCCGGAAGCAAGACTCGAATCGCCACAATTTTCGCAGCGGCAGTCGTACACCCGGGAGGAGCTTGACACACTCGTAGGGAGCGAAGGCGTCCGGGCACTTGTGAGCCGATCTCGCTACCTCGCTGATGTCTGCCAACTAAAGCAGCACATTGCCGCGGGCCAGATTTATCAGGCCAATTACACGCAGGGTTTCGAGATCAGCGCACGCAGGACGTCAGCGGAAGTCGCGGCTCGCTTGGGAGTGCGACTGCCAGCGCCATACAGCGCACATTTGCGGTTTGGTTCAGCAACACTGGTGAGTGCCGATGGCTCATCGGAACACTTTCCCGAAATGGCAGTCATCGCCGCGTCGCCCGAACGCTTCTGGAGGTTGCACGATGGAGTGCTCGACTCCCGTCCAATCAAGGGGACAATTGGTCGGGCGAATGCCACACTGCATGATCGTGCACTCAGGCGCCGACTCTTGACGAGCAGGAAAGACCGCGCCGAACTTCTGATGATTACCGACTTAGTACGGAACGATCTCGGCCAGGTGGCTGAAATCGGTAGTGTGAAGACTCAGGCGCTAGTTCGGATCCGACCGACCCCATCGGTGTGGCACTTGG
>JBKKDE010000041.1:0-4295 GCA_046708665.1 Candidatus Zixiibacteriota bacterium
TGGCGACACTGGACAGCGCGCTGGTGCATGTGTTTCGCGGAACGGGACGTCAGCTGTGGGACCGTATGCACAATGACTGGCGGGACACCCTGAAGATTCGCGAGTTCTGGGTTGATCTGGGGCGGGACATGGCTTCAGGGGCGATGTCGCAGTTTATGGACGGCTTACTCAATGCACCCCGCACAGTAACCGACACACTGACGGTCAGCGGCGTGATCGAAAGGCGTGGACGGGGCCGGACTCGTATGGCGTCGATCATTATCCCCGCGCAGACAGCATCACGGCTCAACTCGGGAGACATCAGCGACGACCCTGCTGATCTCTTGGCGATGATGCGCAGCGGCGCGTTGCTGGGCGGGTCGCAAAGCGGCAGCGATCGCGAATTTCCGCGCGTCACGCTTGATCTCGACCCAAACGCTCCCTACGAGCCGATTCGCGATTCGATCAAGGCGCTCGGGTATAGGACTTTCAGTTACGCGGATGAATTCGAAGAAATCAGAAAGTTCTTTCTCTATTTCAATCTTGGCTTGTCGATGGTGGGTGTGATCGCATTGGTGACTGCCTCGTTGGGAATCGTCAACACGATGGTCATGTCCATTCTCGAGCGGACACGTGAGATCGGTGTGTTGAAGTCGTTGGGGGCCGATGATAGCGACATACGACGAATGTTTTTGATTGAATCGGGGCTGATTGGGACTATCGGCGCATCGATCGGAATTGTCGTCGGGTGGGGCATCACATTGATCGCGACCACGATTGCGCATTCGTATATGGAAAAGGAGGGCGTGCCGTTGTTCGAGTTATTCTCCTTCCCGCTTTGGTTGATCGCTGGAGCGTTGGCGTTTGGGCTATTGGTCAGTCTGGCCGCGGGGCTGTATCCATCGGCACGCGCTTCACGGATTGACCCGGTCGAAGCGCTGCGGCATGATTGAGTCTAATGATTACGATTTGTCGGCGATCGCCTGCACTATCACGACGCTGCGACGTTCGAGATTGTCGAGCATATTCCGGAGCATGATCGGCGCGACCTCTCCGACCAGTAAGTGAAGTCCCAGCTTCGGCGGAGCCGTTTGACCAGCGACAGCGGCCAATCGGTCACGAAACCACTCGACTCCCAACTCCGTCTGATCCACCCATGAACGAGTTCCGAATCCGGCCAGCTGAAGCGCCGTGCGCATTTCATCCGTGGTTCCAAGGAAGCTAATTGACGGGTCGCGCGCCCAAGGTACCGGGTACCGGACTCCGCTCGAATTGCCAGCCAGAATCTCATATAGGGCAAGACGCCCACCGGGACGCAGAACGCGCGCAACTTCTTGATAGAGTGACTTCTTGTCAGAAATGTTCATCGAGCTGTGTTGCTGCCAGGCGAGATCGAAAGATTCATTGTCGAATGGCATGTCGAGGGCGCTTGCCGGCGTGAAGCGCACTTTGTCATGAAGCCCGGTCTTGGCGGTTAGGACTTCGCCAGCGCGGCAGTACTCTTCGGTGAGATCGACGACGGTGATGTCGCATCCTATCTGTGCTGCCAAGATTCTCGCCGGGCCACCGATCCCGCCGCCGATGTCGATGATTTTGTGCTCGGATGTGATGCCGGCCGCGGCCGCGAGTTCGACCGTCGCGTCCTTGCCGCGTACGTGGAACTGATCGAGTGGAGAGAGATCATTGGGAGTGAGTGTAGTAAGATCAATACCGGTTTCAGCAAGCGCGTCGAGAATACGCTCCGCCAAACCTGCCGAGGAATAGTGGTCGGTAACAGACTTCGAATTGTTTGTCATGTCGGAGAAAGTCCGTAGCACCGGCTACGATGCCTCATACGCCTTCTTTAACCAGCCGATCAAATCCTTGTCGACCTGCGATTTGTTTTCGAGGCGCACTCGATGACTGACCATGGCATTGAATGATCCGGATGCTTCGAGACGGTCTGTGACTTTCTCGCCCTTGAGATTGATGCCGACATCGACTCGGGTGGCAGTTGATGGCTGGATAATTCCGAACTGCTTCGAACGACGCAGACTCACATAGGCCTTCTTCGCCGAGAAGTCGACATCCTTGCCGAATTTGCCGATTTCGGCGGCGAGAGCATCGTAAATGGGACGAAGGCCGGCCTTTGCGCCAGTATATTGGGCAGCGAGCAGATCGTCGGCGGATTCATCCAGAGCGAGAGTCCCGAGAGATTTCATGGCGACGAGATTGGCGAAGCCGTGACCCAGTTCGTGCTCGTCCTTGAGGAACTTCACAATCTCGCCGTGCTTGGCGAGTTTGCCGGATTGTGCGATCTTCACCCACTGCTCGAGAGTCTTGCCGGTATTCTTCTTCAGATTTTCGATCATTGTTTGCGTTGCTTCTTCGGGGGAGTTGGCCACTTCGTATCCTTTCACACATGTCTACTGCCAAGCAGTATCATGAATCTTTCGCATGAAATACGAATGCTTCCAACCGCGATTGATCACGCCCCGAGTCTACCATCCTAAGACGTACGCGAAAACCAAGGGCGCGACGATGGACGCATCGGATTCGATGATGTACTTCGGAGTATCGATTGAGAGCTTCTCCCACGTGATCTTTTCGTTTGGGATTGCTCCTGAATACGAGCCGTAGCTGGTGGTCGAGTCGCTGATCTGGCAGAAGTAGCCCCAGAGCGGTACGTCGCGTTCCAGATCCTGGCGAAGCATGGGGACTACACAGATCGGAAAATCACCAGCGATGCCGCCGCCGATTTGGAAGAAGCCGATTGAATGTTGGGCGCTGACTTTCGTGTACCAGTCGGCAAGTGTGGTCATGTATTCGATGCCGGTGCGCACCGTGTGAACATTCTTGACATCGCCCGATATGCAGTGGCCGGCATACATGTTGCCGAGTGTCGAGTCTTCCCATCCAGGAACAATCATCGGGAGATTTTTCAGCATGGCGGCGTAGAGCCAACTGTCTTTGGGGTTGATCTGAAAGCTCTTCTCCAGTTCTTCATGCTTCAAAATCTTCCAGAAGAACTCATGCGGGAAGAATCGTTCGCCATCTTTGTCGGCTGCCATCCACTCGCGCAAAATAGCGCCCTCGATACGGCGCATCGCTTCGTGCTCGGGGATGCACGTATCGGTGACACGGTTCAGGTTGCGATCGAGCAGCGCCTGTTCATCCTCAGGTTTGAGGTCGCGCCAATCGGGAATGCGGACATAGTGATCGTGGGCAACGAGATTGAAGACATCCTCTTCGAGGTTGGCTCCCGTGCAGACGATCCCGTGAATTTTGTCCTGACGGATCATCTCGGCCAGTGATAGGCCAAGCTCGGCAGTGCTCATCGCGCCGGCGAGAGTGACAACCATCTTGCCGTCTTTGTTGAGATGCGACTTCCAGCCCTCTGACGCTTCAATGAGTGTAGCTGCATTGAAGTGGCGGAAGTGGTGTTTGATGTATGTACTAACCGGACCTGCGCTCATGTGCCTCCCCTTGATGTCGAAATGATACGACAAATGGGGAGCGTATTCAATATAGACGGCATCCAAAAGAAACTGCGGTGAGCTGCCCGCCGCCAGTTCAGATATCGAAAGGGCTGCCAGAGAGGCGCTTGGAGACTATTCCCACTCGATCGTAGCCGGGGGCTTCGAGGAGATGTCGTAGACAACGCGGTTGATACCTCGGACTTCATTGATGATGCGGTTGGAGACGCGACTGAGCAATTCATGCGGAAGCTCTGCCCAGTCGGCCGTCATGCCGTCGATGGAGACGACCGCACGTAGGGAGAGAACGTTTTCGTATGTGCGGCCATCACCCATTACGCCGACAGTCTTCACGGGTAGCAAGACACAAAATGCCTGCCAGACTTTGTCGTAGTAGCCGGATTGGCGCAATTCGCCGATGAAGATGCGGTCGGCCACGCGTAGAATATCGAGCGCGGGCTTGGTGACAGGTCCGATGATACGAACGGCAAGTCCGGGGCCGGGGAACGGATGCCTGCCGATGACATTCTCTGGGAGGCCGAGTGAACGACCCGCAGCGCGCACTTCATCTTTGAAGAGCCACTTGAGCGGCTCGACAAGTTTCAGGCGCATCTTCTCCGGTAGGCCGCCGACATTGTGATGCGATTTGATCACCGCCGACGGACCATTGACCGAAACGCTCTCGATCCAATCGGGATAGAGCGTGCCCTGCGCGAGGTAGTCGACCTTGCCGAGTTTCTTGGCCTCTTATTCGAACACTTCAATTAAAACACGCCCGATGGTTTTGCGTTTTTGCTCCGGGTCGCTGATGCCCTCGAGGGCGTTCAGGAAACGATCCTGCGCCGCGACGACATCCACGTG
>JBKKDE010000042.1:0-2895 GCA_046708665.1 Candidatus Zixiibacteriota bacterium
ATCTTGGTCACTACGAGCGCTTCCTCGACGAAAATCTCACCCGCCAATGCAATGTCACCACCGGCCAGGTGTATGAGACAATCATCTCCCGCGAACGTCGCGGTGATTACCTCGGTGCGACAGTCCAAGTTATTCCCCATGTAACAAACGAAATCAAGTCGCGCATTCGTCGCATCGAAAAACGCAATGGGCCGCTGGATGTGGTGATCACCGAAATTGGCGGAACTGTTGGCGACATCGAGTCGCTGCCGTTCTTAGAGGCCATTCGTCAGATGGGATTGGAGAGTCCGGTTGGGCACACGCTCTACATTCATCTGACACTGGTGCCGTATATTGAAACCGCTGGCGAACCCAAGACAAAGCCGACACAACATTCCGTGCGGGCCTTGCGGGAAATCGGCATTCAACCGCACATACTGCTCTGCCGGACGCAACAGGATCTAAGCGAAGAAATCCGCGCCAAAATCGGTCTCTTCTGCAACATGGCGGCGAGTTCCGTGTTCTCTGCCATCGATGTCGACTCCATCTACAAAGTGCCGCTCTTCTTCCACGAGCAGGGTGTCGATGACCTGGTATGCCGCACACTTGGCCTCAATCTCGGCAAACCGGAATTGGAAGATTGGCGCAAGATTTGCCACACAATCTCCAATCCGAAACATCAGGTGCGCATTGCGATCTGCGGCAAGTATGTGTCACTCAAGGATGCTTATAAATCGATCATCGAATCATTCGTGCATGCCGGAGTCGCCAACGATGCTCATGTCGAGCTTGTCTGGGTCTCATCGGAAAACATCAAGAAGCAGGGCGCCGAGCCATTCCTCGACAATGTTGATGGGCTCCTGATCCCCGGCGGGTTCGGCGAACGTGGTGTCGAGGGCAAGATTGAATCGATTCGGTTTGTCCGGACACATGGGATTCCGTTTCTCGGCATCTGCCTCGGCATGCAGTGCGCCGTCATCGAATTCGCGCGCAATGCCTGCGGATTGGATGATGCGCAATCAAGCGAGTTCAACCGTGAGGCCGCACACCCGGTCATTACGCTACTCTCCGAGCAGCGCGAGGTTACAAACATGGGCGGCACCATGCGCCTTGGTGCATACCCCTGTCATATCAAAGAGGGGACATTCTCGCATAAGGCATATGGCACCACCCAAATTTCAGAACGTCACCGTCATCGTTATGAATTCAACAACCAGTACCGCGAACAGATTTTCGGCGCCGGCATGATGGCGTCCGGACTTTCGCCCGACGGGACTCTTGTCGAGATCGTGGAAATCCCGAAGCATCCGTGGTTCGTCGGCGTGCAGTTCCATCCCGAGCTGAAATCGCGACCGACCAACCCCCATCCTCTCTACCGCGACTTCATCGGTGCGGCGGTCCGATTTCGCCAGGCACGCCAGACTGACTCCATAGTTGAGCAACGCTCCGCATAGGGGCGAGTCATCCCAACTTTTGGGGCGATGGATGTGATACTTCCATCGCCCCGATTCGTTTATATTGTCAACTCACGTGTAGATATCAGCATGACTGAAAAGCAGCCAACCATAGTGCGCCAGTTCTCTGTCGGAAAAGTGACCGTCGGCGACGGCGCCATGGTCTGGATTCTCGGTCCATGTGTCCTGGAATCGCGCGACATGTCGCTGGCGGTGGCTGATAGACTCTCAAAATCTGTCGCTCAGGACAGTCGACGAATAATATTCAAGGGATCGTATATCAAAGCCAACCGTTTGCGCGGCGATTCCTACCAAGGGCCGGGTCTCGAAGAGGGACTTCGTACCCTCGAGACAGTCAAGAATGTTACTGGGCTTCCCGTCACGACCGATGTGCATACAGTCGCCGAGGCGCAGGCGGCGGCTCAAGTTGTCGACCTACTCCAGATTCCCGCATTCCTGTGCCGTCAGACTGATCTCATTGTAGCCGCCGCGAAGACCGGAAAGCCGATCAATATAAAAAAGGGGCAGTTCCTCGCGCCGTCAGACATGGCACACATCGCGGACAAAGCCGTGGCGGAAGGCAATGATCACGTCATCCTGACTGAGCGTGGCAGCAGTCACGGTTACGGTGATCTCATCGTCGATTTCCGGTCACTACCGATCATGCGTGCCACCGGGTTTCCTGTCTGTTACGATGCCTCGCACTCAGTTCAATCGCCCGGATCATCAGGCGGATCCTCCGGCGGCAAACGCGAGTTCTTGCTTCCGCTTCTGCGGGCCGCTGTCGCTGTCGGTGTTGATGCCGTGTTTTGCGAAGTTCATCCCGATCCGTCCAACGCGAAAAGCGATAAAGAGACGCAGTGGCCAGTTGACCGAATCTCAGAACTCTTTAATGCAGTTGATGTGACGACGGTCAGAGCGGGAGCACATGCCTAACACTTCGCGCAAGCCGACCCGTGCATGTCTTCAGAAGATTAAAATGGTCATCTGCGACTTCGATGGAGTCCTTACCGACAACCGCGTCTGGGTCTCCGAGACCGGCGAGCGCATGAAGTCATTTTGGGTGCCTGATGGAGTAGGGATCTTCATGGCGCACAAACTCGGCCTTAAGTTCGCCATCATCACCGGCAACGACGATGCATCCACCAAACTTCGCGCCGAGTATCTGCGCATTCCGGAAGTGTTCATGGGCGTGCGCGAGAAGGGGGAAGTCTACGATTCTCTCAAATCAAAACACAACCTCAACGACGATGAAATCATGTATCTCGGCGATGATCTCCCCGACCGTCCGATCTTTCGCCGCAAGTGCATCAGCGTCGCGCCATCGGACGCCGAGCCCGAAATCAAAAAACTGGCGACATGGGTAGCACATAAACGCGGGGGAGAGGGATTTGTGCGCGAGGTAATCGACGCTCTCCTCGCCGCTCACGGTTTCGATTGGACACCCGAGGGATCGCGTCAG
>JBKKDE010000043.1:0-2542 GCA_046708665.1 Candidatus Zixiibacteriota bacterium
GGTTAAGCCCACGCGGGTCAACTTCTCTTCGGCCAGTCGCTCGGCATCGTCGAGCGACAGGCCGCGGACCACTCGTGGAGCCAGAGCAACATTTTCACGCGCGGACAGATGCGGAAAGAGATTGAATTGCTGGAAGACCATACCGATTTGCGCGCGGATCGTATGAATGAGTGGTGAGCGCATGTCAACATTTTGGCCCGCGACCGTGATTGTCCCGGCATCGACTGATTCGAGGCCATTGAGGCAACGCAGGAATGTTGACTTCCCGGCTCCCGACGGCCCCACCAAAGCGACAACTTCGGACGGCGCGACATCCAGATCGACATTGTCCAGAGCAACAAACTCACCGAAACGTTTGGACAGCCCCTTGGCTCGCACCGCAAGTCGATCCGAGAGAGGGACAGCTGGAGCGCTCAATGTCGCAACCCTCCTGTCCCAAACCCCTTGACCGCGAACCGGCGCTCGAGATGCCTTGCGAATTTGGTGAGAGCCAAGGTCATCACCAAATAGATTAATCCGACAATGAGCCAAGTTTGAAAGTCGACGAAGTACTGCGAGTAATACTCGCGTCCGGCACGGGTAAGTTCGCGCAATCCGATGATCGAGACCAATGACGAATCCTTCAAGCAGGCAATGAACTCGTTGGCAGTCGGGGGGATGATCATCCGTGTCGCCTGTGGGAGAATAACATGCCGCAATGCCTGACCACGCGACATACCGAGCGCCGCGGCGGCCTCGTGTTGGCCGTGCGCGATGGAAAGGACTCCCGCGCGAATAATTTCAGCGAGGTATGCCGAGTACCCGATTCCAACAGCGACGACGCCAGCGGTAAATCGGTTGAAGTTGAGGACCGAACCCAGCCCGAAGTAGATGAAGAATATCTGCACAAGAAGCGGCACCCCACGCAGCACATCGACATAGATTCGGCTCAGCGCAGTCAGCAGCCGATTGCGTACTAGCGGGGCCAGCCCGACGAGCGTTCCCAGCACAATCGCAATCGCGAACGATGCGAGCGTAATGCCGATCGTCGCCGGAACCGCCGGCAGTAGAAACTTCAGGATGCGAAGCGCGAGTGCGCCTTGTTCGGCAAGGAAGTCGATGGGGCCTCCGGGCGGGCTCAAGACCCTGCCAGAAGTGGTAAGTTAGAGTCCCACAACCGGAGGTTCAACTGCTTTTGTGAGAATGAATTAGGGGACTTGCGACGGAATCACGCGGATGCCGGCCCAAACCACTTCAACCGCATTGCCTCGAACCGGCCATCAGCCTTGATCTTCGCGAGTGCCTTGTTGATTGACGAGAGGAGTTCCTTGTCGGCGAGTGCAACGGCGAGTCCGTACTCTTCAGCAGTCAGCGTTGGGCCCACAATTTTCGCGGCTCCTCGTTGACGAATAATCAATTCGGTCGTCGGCCGATCATTGATGACAGCATCGACCCGGCCATTTTCCATATCGATGAAGGCGGCGCTGATGTTTTCAAATGCGATGACTTCGGCATCGGGAATTTGCGAAGCTCTTCGCTCCCCGGTGGTCCCCAATTGGACTGCGACTGTCTTTCCTCTCAGGTCATCCACTCTGAATGTCGAGCTGTCATACAACGGGACGGCGATCGCTTGGCCACCATCGTAGTATGGGTCGGAGAAGGCAACTTGTTTGGAGCGCTCGGGAGTAATCGTAAACGTCGACGCGATCATGTCATACTTCTGCGACACCAACCCGGCGATGATGCCATCGAACGGCACCACGACAAACTCGGGCTGGCAACCGATCTCGCTGCAGATCGCACGCACCAAATCGATATCGAATCCTTCGACCTGACCCGTCGCCGTGTCGATCCATTCGAATGGCGGATATGTCGCATCGGTCCCGACACGCAGCACGCCCGATTTCCGAACTCGGGCAAGACCATCCTCTGAGCTCTTCCCACAGGCGAACATGGACGAGACAGCGAGGGCTACGATGGTGAGAGCTTGGAAGGCGGCAAGCAGTCGGCCTGATCGGACGGAGAGAGTGCGCATGAACCCAAAATGCCTCCTTAACGTCTTCCATTCAAGAAGAAACCCCGCGCAGTGGCACGGGGTTTCACCGAATCTGTGGTATTACCAGCTAAATCGACTCGGGGGAGGGAGGGCCGGAAGCCCGACGCAACCGCAAGGAGCTCAGAGCCGACTTGACACGCATTTCAATTTTCACAGGGCTGTCGGAGAATCCCTCTGTCTCGCTAAAGCTGCCCTTGTCGACCAAGTTCAGATCGGTGTCTGAGAGACGGTTGATGGCGCCATTGTGGTAGAGGCGCAGGCCGGCCACTGACGGAATGGTGATGTCCATCGCTGCCGCACCACATTCGAGGTCACACACCACGTTCGGGATCATTGACCCGAGTACGATATCAATGTCCGCTGCTCCGGCTTCCAAGTTGAGGGACTCAATCTTGAGCGCGGATAGATCGAGCCGCATGCGCGCCGCTCCGCCTTCAACCGACAGATTCACGGGCAGACTATCTGTGACTTTCATGATCCACTGGTCACGTCCGCGATGATCGGGCC
>JBKKDE010000044.1:0-24532 GCA_046708665.1 Candidatus Zixiibacteriota bacterium
GCATGGCCGACCGCAGCCGGTTGAACACTTCGGTCCGCTCATAAACTTCCCACGACGCGATCCGATCACGTGTCCGCGTCCAGTAGAACGCCGCAGAGTCCCCGCGTGTCCCGACAATGATGTACACCTTGCCACGACGCGACCCGACGACGAGTGCGAGTCGTGTCCGATCCGGTGACCGCCGAATCTGTTCGACTACGCCGCCGACCAGTTCGTTCTGGGCCTCAGCGACCAGTCGTGCGAGCTGCCATCCGATAACTTTCATTCGTTCAACGCCTTGTACCCCGCAAATGCTGAATGAGTAATTGACTTACCCCTCAAGAATGGTGATTATACAAGATTGTACCATGGCAAAAAAGGACACGATCATATCAAGCATGACCGGATTCGGGCGAGGCGAAGTCCTTAGGGATGGTTGCCGCGCCGTAATTGAGCTCTCGTCGGTCAATAGCCGCTTCCTCGAAGTGTCAATTCGACTGCCGCGTTGGTTGATGGGAATGGAAGCGCCGTTGCGTGGCTTGATCGATAAACGGCTCTCGCGGGGCAAGATATTCGGGCAACTCACTTGGGAGCGCACCGATCTTGCGCCGACTCAGGCATTCAATGATCGGTTGGCCGATTGGTACGTCGAAAAGCTCGGAGCTATCGCATCACGACACAAGTCGCTCGGTCCACTCACTCAGGGTGACCTGCTCCGTGTCCCCGATCTGTGGGGTTCACAGTCCGAGAATATCGATGCGACCATTGAGTCGATCCTAAATGATGCGCTGATCGCTGCGCTCGACCAATTGATCGAGGCACGCAATCGCGAAGGACAGGCACTGGCACACGATCTCGCAGAACGTGTTCGTCTGGTGGAAGACTATGTCGGCAAGATCAAAGCACTCGCCGACTTGGTTCCCGCTGCCATGCGCGACAAGCTGGAAGCCCGTGTCCAAGAGCTGTTTGGTCAGGCGGGTTACGATCCGCAGCGACTGTCGCAAGAGATCGCCTATATGGCGGAACGCGCCGATATCACTGAAGAATGTGTCCGTCTGTCGGTTCACACGAAGCATTTTAGCGAGACACTCGACTCCGGCGAAGCCGCGGGACGTCGATTGAATTTCCTCATGCAGGAGATGAATCGCGAGGCGAACACGATCGGTTCCAAATCGGCGTCGTCGGAAATATCGACCTACGCGGTGCAGCTGAAGGAAGAACTCGAACGGATTCGCGAGCAAGTTCAGAACATTGAGTAGCTGAAGGGGCAGGCCGGATCTCAAGATGAGCAGAGGACGTTGGACCGGCACCGGGCTGTTGGTTGTAATTTCGGCTCCCTCGGGCGGCGGCAAGTCAACTGTCATCAGCGCCTTGCGTCGACGTCACCCTGAGTTCTTATACTCGATTTCGGTGACTACCAGAAGCAAGAGGACCGGCGAACGCTCCGGAGTGCATTACTACTTCGCAACATCTGACGAATTTGAGAGACTGAAGAATGAGAAGAAACTGATCGAGTGGGCAACGGTTCATGGACAGTCGTACGGGACACCCCGCTCAAACTTAGATCGCGCGATGAGTCAGAAGCGAGTGATGCTGTTCGATCTCGATGTCCAGGGTGCTGCCTCAATGCGAGGGTCCGAGCCAGATGTAGTCAGCATCTTCCTGTTGCCGACATCTATGGCGACATTAGTTCGACGGTTAAAGGGTAGACGGACCGATGACAAGGGGACTATCGAACGGCGCCTCAAGACAGCCCAAGAGGAGCTCGCCCGCGCCGGAGAGTATCAGTATCTGGTCACGAACAATGACCTCGACGATTGCGTACAAGACTGTGAATCGATAATTCGAGCCGAACTTCTAAGGCGCGAACGGCGCCCCGCAGTTGCTGTGGCAGGGACGTGATAGAAACCTGAATGCACTTCGCTCAAGAAAGGTGTGATAAATGGCCAAGTATGACATGGATGACCGCGCCGCAATGGACGCGGATCACGACGACGATCAATCGTTTTCCCCAGCCGCACGGCCCGAACGGGCTCGCCCCTCGATCGGACGACGTCCCGCTCGGCTGGTTTCGTTGGAGCGGCTCACGGAGTTTGCCAAAAACCGCTACGAAGGTGTTCTGATCGCTTCAGCCCGGGCGCGGCAGCTCAATGCCAAGAAGCTGGCGATGGAAGAACGTGGTATGGAAGAAGCGCTCGACCTCAAGCGACTGAAGATGACCACATTCGCCATGACAGAGCTTGTTGAAGGTAAGCTCAAGGTAGAACGTCCGAACGAATCCGCCGATAAGGCATAATTTTAACACGCTGTTGCACAATTAGTTGTAGCAATTTTTCGACCGGCGTCTCATTGACGTCGGTCGATTTTGCTTGTCAGAGGCGTGGGTTACAGCACAGATTTGCCGCCCTTTGCCACACTAGAAGGATGGGATAATTGATCATTTCTTTACCTATTGGCTAAGTCCCACATCTAATGTCCCGATAATCTGAGCGTAACTGTATCCCGGGCCGATTGAGTTCAATTAGGGAACAGAAACACAGGATCACTGTTGGAAGCGTTCGGACCAGAGACGACACTCAAAACCTAAGGCCTTTATGCCCAAGAACTTAGTAATCGTAGAATCACCGACAAAGACCAAGACACTGAAGAAGTTCCTCGGTGCTGGTTATGCTGTAGAGGCCACGATGGGCCACATTATAGACCTCCCGGGAAGTCGGCTCGGGGTTGATGTGGAGAATGACTTCCGCCCCGAGTACGAGCAAATTGAAGGGAAAGAGAAGGTCATCAAGGCCCTCAAAGAGGCCGCGAAAAAGGCCAACGTCATCTATCTCGCGCCCGACCCTGATCGTGAGGGAGAAGCCATCGCCTGGCACGTGGCCAGCATCCTGAAAGGCACCAAGGCAAAGCTCCGCCGCGCTACATTTAATGAGATCACCAAGACTGCGGTAAGCGAGGCACTTAAGAATGCCGGTGAGATCGACCAGCACAAAGTCGACGCCCAGCAGGCCAGACGCGTTCTCGACCGCCTCGTTGGATATCAGATCAGCCCGTTCCTTTGGAAGACAGTCTGCCGCGGTCTGTCAGCAGGTCGCGTTCAGTCGGTAGCCCTACGCTTGGTGTGCGAACGAGAGGCCGAGATCCGCGCCTTCGTTCCGCAAGAGTACTGGACAATCGACGTTGATCTATTTAAGAAGGGCGACAAGTCGAAGACGGTTTTCACCGCCGCAGTGTCAGAGCGCGAAGGTGAAAAACTTGATATTCTCGAGGAAGCCACAGCCCGCAAGATTGAGACTGAACTGCGCGATGCGGACTACTCGGTCACGAATGTCAAGACCACCGACCGCAAGCGCCAGCCCTACCCGCCGTACGTTACCTCCACCATTCAACAGGATGCCGCCGCACGTGTCCGATTCTCGCCGAAGAAGACGATGTCGGTGGCGCAGGGTCTGTACGAAGGCGTCGAAATCGGCGATAAGGGTCCGATCGGTCTCATCACCTACATGCGTACTGATTCTACACGCGTCGCTGCGGAGGCGCAGACCGCGGCGCGTGAATTGATCGTGTCCGAATATGGCGAGGAGTACTGTCCCGAGAAACCACCGGTGTACGCATCGAAGAAACGAACCCAGGACGCGCACGAAGCCATACGTCCGACCTACTTTGATCTGCCACCGGCGACTATAAAGAAATACCTCTCGCCCGATCAGCTCAAACTCTACACGCTGATCTGGAATCGTTTCATCGCCTCCCAGATGGCGCCCGCGGAAATCGAACGTACGTCAGTCGAAATCAGCGCCAAGGCGTCAGATCCGAAGTCCAAGAAAGGCGTTGAGTACACCCTTAAGACAGGTGCCGAGAAGATCGTATTCCTCGGATTCCTCAAAGTCTATGAGGACGTGACGGAAGAAAATGGCAACGGCAAGCCGACCGTATCACTGCCCAAGTTACAGGAGAAAGATCCTCTGTCGATGGTTGAGGTCAAGCCGGAGCAACACTTTACCAAGCCACCGGCGCGCTACAGCGAAGCGTCCTTGGTCAAGGAATTGGAAGCGAATGGAATCGGACGCCCGTCGACGTACGCGCAGATCATCTCCACGATCATTCAACGCAACTACGTGAAACTCGAGGAGCGACGTCTCTATACGACCGACCTCGGGGAGACCGTCAACTCGATTCTCGTTGATGCCTTTTCGGAACTATTCAACGTCGAGTTCACGGCCGAGATGGAACTGGAACTAGACCGCATCGAGGAAGGCACCGAGTCGTGGACCGAGATCATGCACGCCTTCTATGGCCCGCTCTCCGGTTCACTCGAGCATGCCTCCGGGCGCATAGACGAAATCAAACAGTCACACCGTCAGATACTGCCCGATCCGTGCCCGGAATGCAGTGCGCAATTGATCGTTCGCTGGTCGCGCACAGGAAAATTCGTTGCCTGCTCCAGCTATCCGAAGTGCCGCTACACCAGCGACGCCGGCAAGTCTGACCCCTTGCCGACCGAAGCCACCGATCAGGTTTGCGAAAAATGCAGCTCACCAATGGTCATCAAGACAGGACGTTTCGGGCGCTTCATGGCCTGCTCCGGTTATCCAGGATGCAAGAACACAAAGGCGATCCCGACTGGCGTGACATGTCCCGAAGATGGCTGCAAGGGCGATCTGGTTCCGCGACGCACACGATTCGGGCGCACGTTCTATTCGTGTTCAACGTACCCCGAATGCAAATACGCTGTCTGGAATCGTCCCGTGCCGCAGCCATGTCCGCAGTGCAGTTCCAAGTTCATGCTTGCCAAGTCCACGAAAGCGAAGGGCGAGCACATGGAGTGTCCGACGTGCAAAAACGTCGTACTTCCCGAAGTGAAAGTCGAGCAACCGGAACCGGTCGAAGTCTGACGCACTTGCCTCAATTTTAATCTCTAAGATTCGACACAGCCGTGGGGTTGCGTCATGCCCACGGCTGTCATACCTTGTGCCCTCGCGTTCGTACTATCACGTGGCGTTCACTTTCTGTGCTCAACGCCAAACATTGAACGCACTGGGGCAAGAGTATGGCGGATACATTGTCGGTGTGGGCCAAACGGTTTACCGAAGACCTGGGCGCGGTGCGCCGCTATTCGCCGCTCACGGTCACGGCCTACGAGCGCGATTTGTCACGCTTCATTGTGTCGCAGAAACTCACAGATGTGCCCCCTGGTGATCGCACATTTTCCCCGCAACGGTTTCAGAATCATCTGGCCTCACTGGCTGCAGACGGACTCTCAAATCGCTCTATAGCTCGATCCGCCGCAGTATTGCGGTCGTTCCTTTCATTCCTGTACCGACGCGGCGCAACTGATGCCGACTGGGCCGAACGGGTGCCGTCGGTCAAGTTTGCTGCGTCTCTGCCCCGGTTCGTGAGCGAATCCCAGATGCACACATGGCTCGCGGCGCTTCCAACTTCGACTCGCTGGGAGCTGCGCAATCGCGCCCTCATCGAGTTGATGTACGCGACAGGGGCACGCGTGGCTGAAGTTGTCGGATTGAATTGGCGAGAAGCCGACCTCGAGAAGCAAACAGTTCGCCTGTTTGGGAAGCGTAGCCGTGAGAGAGTCGCCCCGCTGGGGGAACACGTGGTGAATACTCTCAACGCGCTGATCGCCGCCAGCCCGGCCGCGGCCACTGTGGAGACCATGCCCATCTTCGTCAATCGACGCGAGGGACGGCTAACGACCAGAAGTGTCTCGAACATCGTCGCCGACTCATTCGCGCTCGCGACTGGCGGACACACATCCCCGCATCGTCTCAGGCACACATGCGCCACACACCTGCTTGACCACGGCGCCGACCTCTTGTCATTGCAGCAATTGCTCGGGCACCAGAGCATTTCTACAACGCAGATATACACACACACCACTCCTCACAGACTTGCCGAAGTGTACAAGAAACACTTTCCTGGCGAGAAGGCGGTATGACCGATGACGCGTGATCACCAGTGGCGCTCGACAACTATCCTCGGGCTCACCGTTCGCGGCAAGACTGCGATGGGAGGCGATGGCCAAGTCACGTTCGACGATACCATCATGAAACACATGGCCAAAAAGGTTCGTCGGTTGGGCGACTGGCCGATCCTTGCGGGATTCGCAGGTGCGTCGGCTGATGCCTTCACGCTGTTCGAGCGTTTCGAGATGAAACTCGAAGACTTCAACGGCAACCTACCGCGCGCCGCGGTTGAATTGGCCAAGGATTGGCGGCTCGACAAATACCTCCGTCGGCTCGAAGCCATGCTGGCCGTCATTGATGCCGAGCATGGATTGATCATTTCCGGAAACGGCGATGTCATCGAGCCCGATGACGGAATCGTTGCGATTGGTTCCGGCGCTCCGTATGCCGTTGCCGCCGCGCGTGCCATGGTTCGCCACACCAAGCTCAATGCCGATCAGATCGCGCGCTCAGCGTTGGAGATCACGTCTGATATTTGCATTTTCACCAACAAAGACATCACCGTGGAAGTGCTGTAGGACAATCATCGATGCGCGAAGCCCAGAAATCCTCGAAGATCGCGAAGACCTCCGAGTCATCGGAGTTGCGGCTGGATGAAGAGCTGACCCCCCAACAGATCGTGACCGAGCTGGATCGGTTTATCGTCGGCCAGGATCGTGCCAAACGCGCGGTGGCCATCGCGCTACGGAACCGTTGGCGTAGACAGCACGTTCAGGGCGAGCTGCGCGACGAGATCATGCCGAACAACATAATCATGATCGGCCCCACCGGTGTCGGGAAGACAGAAATCGCCCGACGTCTCGCCGCGCTCGCCGGCGCGCCGTTTCTTAAGGTCGAAGCATCCAAGTACACGGAAGTGGGATATGTCGGACGCGATGTTGAATCGATGGTCAGAGACCTGGCCGACTTGTCGGTGGCGATGGTCAAGCGCGAACGCGCCGACAAAGTTGCCGACAAAGCTGCAGAATTGGCCGATGAACGTGTCTTAGACCTCCTGTTGCCGCCGCTCGCGCGTCGATCACAGAAACCCTCGTCGTCGGACGGGTCGGACCAGGAGGCGTTGGCAAAATGGGAGCGGACGCGCGTGAAATTGCGTTCTCAATTGAAAGAGAATATACTCGACGATAAACAAGTCGAATTGGACTCAAGCCCCCAACGCTTCCCCATCGTCGAGGTACTTTCGCCATCCGGAATTGAAGACCTTGGGGTCAATGTCCAGGAAATGTTCTCTTCAATGATGCCCAAAAAAGCGAAGCGTCGCAAGGTGTCGGTCGCCGATGCTCGGCGCATTCTCACCGCCGAAGAAATTGACAAGCTGGTCGACATGGACGACTGCGTCGGTTTGGCCATCGCCCATGTCGAGAACTCCGGGATCATCTTCATTGATGAACTCGACAAGATTGCCGCGGATCGATCCAAGTTCTCAAGCGGCCCGGATGTCTCGCGCGAAGGTGTGCAACGCGACATATTGCCGATTATCGAGGGCACCAGCATCATGACGCGCTATGGTATGGTGAAGACCGATCACATTCTCTTCATTGCCGCAGGCGCATTTCATATCGCCAAGCCGTCCGACCTGATTCCCGAGTTGCAGGGACGTTTCCCGATTCGGGTTGAGTTGGACTCGCTCGTCGCAGCGGATTTCGTGCGCATCCTGACAGAACCGCAGAATGCGTTGTCCAAGCAATACAAGGCATTGCTCGCGACTGAAAAAGTGGAAATCGAATTCACCGACGATGCCATTGACGAGATCGCACAAACCGCCCAAACCGTGAACGACCGCACTGAGAATATTGGCGCACGGCGGCTCCACACGATCATGACCACCCTGCTCGAAGAGCTGATGTTTCGCGCACCGGGGCAGAAGGTCAAGAAAGTGGTGTTTGACCGTCGTGATGTTCAGAAGACATTGCGTGACATTGTCGAAGACGAAGACCTCAGCAGATACATCCTCTAACAGCGGCACTTGATCGCGGGGTCGTTCCGCGATCATTCATGGAGCTAAATGCCATGGTTGCGAAGAAGTCGACTGCGAAAAAAGCAAAAGTGAAATCCAAGCTGCCTGCCAAGGCCAACAAGAAGATTGTGCCGTCGAAAAAGACTCCCACATCAAAGTCAGGGATGCCGGCTGGTGTAAAGGTGAAGGACTTTCTACGCGTCAGCGACTTTACCGGCGCCGAAATCCGCGCGACTATCGATTGGGCGATTGCCTGGAAGAAAGGAGAGGTTGCCCCACGTCCCCTGGCGAATCAGTCGGTGGGGTGCATCTTTCACAAACCCTCATTGCGCACGCGGCAAAGCTTCGAGACCGCAGTTTTCCGCTTGGGCGGTCATCCGATGTTCATCACTGATGCTGAGATTCAGCTGGGTGTGCGTGAGTCGATCCACGATGTCGCCAAGGTCATGTCGCGGTATCTCGGTGCCATCGTAATCCGAACGTTCAAGCAGTCGGATGTCGATGAATTGGCACGTCACGCGACCGTACCTGTCATCAATGCTCTGACCGATGCTTCACACCCGTGCCAAATCATGGGCGATATCCTGACCGCATGTGAACACTTGGGTCGTATTGATAATCTGGCCGTTGCATTCATGGGTGACGGAAACAACGTTTTCCACTCGTGGGTAGAATTGGCAGCGAGGATTCCCATGGATCTGCGGTTGGCCACGTCGCAGCAGACGTTACCGGATATGGAACTCGTTGAGATGGCGCGACGTGAAGGACTTTCCAAGATCACGGTGACCCATGACCCCAAGGCAGCTGTCGCCGGCGTCGATCTTGTGTACACGGACGTGTGGGCTTCGATGGGGCAGAAGGATCAAGTGTACGAGAAGGAAAAACTTCTAAAACCATTCCAAGTCAATTCCAATCTCATAAGGGGTGCCAAATCGACCGCGATCGTGATGCATTGCCTGCCAGCCGAGCGCGGCCGGGAGATTACCGACGAAGTGATCGATAGCCGTCAATCAGTGGTCTTTGATGAAGCAGAAAACCGACTCTGGGCCCAAGGTGCAATAATCGCGCAATTGCTGGCCAGACGCTAAACCGTGATATCTTCTAACTCACAGGAGGGTTGCATGAGAAAGTGGTGGATCAACGGTCTCTGTATGATCATGGCAGGGGCTTTGACTATCTTTGCCGCCGGGTGCGGAGATGATGACAAAGGGAACAATAGTGGCACGGATTTGACCGTAGAGGAGCAGTACGTTCTCTCGCAACAATTGCTGGCCGCGGCTCCGGGATTGATGATTCAGAACTTCGGATCACAGTATTGGGATGGAGTGGATCCCGAGGACTTTACATTCAATCTGTTTGGCCTTGGCAAGATGGTTCCTGCAAGATTGGAGAAGCGCCTACCGGATGCTTTGCTCAAGCCGACCCGACTCGAAGCAGATACGGTCATCTATGTCTATACCAACGGATGGTGGAAATTCCACGTGGAATACAGTCTGGACGACGATACAACCGGGATATCTGTGTCAATCCTGCTCGATGACTCTGTGCAGTTCCTGACCGGAGCGTTAACGCTGCAAATTACACCGAATGACTTTACCGAGACATTCATTCACCGGGGCGAAATGACACTTGAGGTAGCGATTGACGGTGATTCGTTGGGCACGTTTGCAGTAGGTCTCGGTGGTGAGAACGACTTCACCGTGACGGGTCTCAATGAATCAACCGTACTTGTCAACGGATCGACAGATGCTTCTATCGACTTTGAAGTCGTTAACGACTCGATCCAGGCCGACATCTTTATGGCATTCACGGGCGATGTGGACAACGTCGTCACGGATAATGAACCGGAATCGTGCCCGGACGAAGGCAATTTCACTCTCGGGTTTGAGATGGACTTTGAGGTCGTCGAGGGTGACGACTCCGCTGAGGCCTCTGGTGAGTGGGAAGTTCATGTCGAGTTTCTTGGCGATGGAATGGCGCATGTGGAAGTCCACGCTGAAGACGGAGACTTTGAAGTTGAGGGCGACGAGAGCATTTGCGAGCCGCCCCTCAATCGATAACCCAATTTCCGAACTATTTTCTACCCCGCCCGTATCCAACGGGCGGGGTTGTTTTTTATGTCGGGAATATGTTCCATGCCCCGCCGGTAATTGCACAACTGGAGAGGAATAATCACATGACGAGATCTTATGGAATGGGTCGTATTGGACTGGCAGTACTGATTTTTTCCGTGCTTGGAGTTTCTGGTTGCATGTCTGACAAAGCGGCCAATAGTGAAACACCGATGGAGGCCGCCCGGTATCCAGCGCTGGAGACTCATGTGGAGAAGGCGTTTGCTGAACTCTGCGCCTCGTTCAATGACGCATTGGCGGCCCGCTTCGAGACTGACACCGCCCTCATCCCCGGAATCGACTGGCCGTTTGAGATGCCCCCGCGTCGCCGCGACGGAACGACAATCTTCGTCGACGAAAACACCAGTTGGGGGGTTGGCTACAACCGGCAAGTCGATACTACACGCTATGCTGCGTTTTGGGATCTGGGGCGACTCGTTGACACAGGAGTCATCGCCCACACGTCTCCGATCGTCGCCACGCGTGTCGAGCATGAGTTGTCGTATGGCCGCATCGACGGATTCGGCGACGAAGAAGTGTCATGGGATGCAACCCTCGATGTGACGTTGTCGGAACTGGACACGGAAACGGCTCAGTTGGCTGCAAGTTTCGAGGCCAGCCACCAAATCCCAGAGCGGTGCGGCGGGCTCGCCTGCGATGTTATCGGGATTGTGGTTTCGAACGGCCAGCTTGGCATAGTCGGTGGACAGCTTGATTTGGCGACGCTGTCCGGAACCGTCACGGGCTCGATAAAACTCACAGAATTCGATGTGATCCTTGGTCACGACGCAATCTTCACGTGGGAGCTCTCCGGTACCATCTCCAATGGAGTGGCCACGGTGACCGTGTCATCGGGCAATTTCCAGGCGACGGGTAGCTATCCGCTCTGCCCTTGATCCATCCGGTGCCTCGGAAGTATCGTGCACCGATGGAAGAGATCATCAAATACAGCGGATGCTTCGTCTGCGGGGATGAGAATCCTCACGGGCTCCGTATCCCTTTCTTCCATGAAGATGGTCAGGCGGTTGCCGAGTACACCGCCGACTCGCAGTTTCAGGGGTATCGTGGAATCTTTCATGGCGGGCTCGTCGCAACGTTGTTGGACGAGATCATGGCGAAGTCAGTACTGGCGCAGAAGCGTTACTGCATGACAGTTGAAATGAATGTTCGTTTCAAGAAAGCGATTCCAGTCGGAACGAAGCTGCGGCTCACCGCTCGGGTTACCGCTGATCGAGGCCGACTAATCGAAACCGCGGGAGAATTGACTGGGCCCGACGGTACAGTCCACGCGACAGCCACGGGAAAATACATGGAGGCTGCATCGAAGGTCGAGAATATCCTGCAATCCTTTCCGAAGACATCGCAACTGCCATGAACAATTCAAACTTCATTCTACGTCCCTACAAAGGGGCAAGCGACAACTCCGCGCTCTCTGCCATCGCGCACGAGGCGACAGGGGAGCCGTACTCTCCGGAAAAAGTCGCATACGAACTCAACGTTCCCGGCCTCAATCATCTGCGCGACACGATTGTCTGTGAACTCCCCGATGGGCGCATTGACGGATATGCCTGCATCTGGATCGATGATGTGAAAGATATCCGGCAGGGCCGACTGCGTTACTGCCGAATAGCCGCTCAATCGCCGGAACCGTCACTGCTGGCCCGTCAAATACTCCTTTGGGCAGCACGACGCATGCAGGAGGAATTGGACTCGACCGACCGTCCCGTCGCGATCATCGAGCTCGTCAAAGAAGCAGACATGGTCCGACGCGAATTCCTCGAGGATTCCGGATTTCAGCCAATTCGCTACTACCAGATCATGCGATTGAAAGATCCTGCCTCACTGCAGGAGATTCCATTGCCGGATGGCCACCATTACATTCACGGGCCGGGGCACGAAGGCGCACCCGAATATGTCGCCATGTTCAACGACACGTGGATTGACCACTATGGATTCATTCCGTTAACAGTTGAGGAGTTCATCCACGATATCGACGACGACCCCGACTACAATCCAACGCTCGACATTGTCGTAAAACGATCCGATGGACACTTTCTCGGATTCGCGTATTGCCGTTTGGAACAAATGGATGCCACACTTGGGGAAGTCATGGCGATTGGAATTCGTCGTGGTTTTCGCGGGACCGGTCTCGGTCGCGTGTTGCTCACACATGCGGTGCGAACTCTTGTGGAGCGCGGGGCAACGGAGATCGAGCTAAGCGTTGACTCGGAGAATCCCTCAGGCGCTGGACGCTTGTACGAGTCAGTCGGCTTTCGCGCAATTTCTGTCTCGCGCCGGTATCAGCTATCACAGGACGGCGTGATTCGTCTCGCCACTCTGAATTCCTGCTGACCGATAGAGTCCAACTTCGGCAATCTCTTGCACTATCCTGAATAGGACTCAGCGGTCTTATACGACCTATCCTATTGAGATTAATGGTTTTATGCTGGGACACTGCGACTCCCACCCGAACCAATTGTCGGCATTTGATTTGCCTGAGTGGGCCCGGGGACGTGCCCCAACGACTATGCGCTGCTATATCTGGGGAACCAACAATCACGAAGACCGCGCCTGCGAGGCGAGGGGAGTGGCCAGTTTCGCCATCCCCGGCTGGGGACTTCAGTTTCGAGCGGTGCAAGAAGGTAGTGCTTCGGCTTGCGAAGCCGCGGCTCTCATCGGATTGCTTCGCTTCATAGAGAACAATCCCAAAGTCTTCGAGGGAGAACGTGTCGAAATTCTGACCGACGCTTCCCAACTTGTAGAACAGCTAACGGGCAAACTTCCGACCGATCCGCATCTGCGAAGTGTCTTCGCGATCATTCGTACCGTACGCGAAAAAGTTCGGTTCGAACTCGCCTGGGTCCCACCCGATCAAAACCGTGCAATCGAAGGTGTTCTTGATCTTCCCCCGCTCAAGACCAAGTTTCAGATCCAACACGCCCCCACGATCAAGAAACCCGCCGATCCCGCCCCGCGTCGGTTCAATTCCTAGAGCGTCGTCCCCGCTTGCCTTACCCCATGCAATCGCTTAGTGTGTAGTGCCGATCTTCGATTGGCACACCGGACCCATGGCCTTCAAAGAACTTATTCTTGAGAAAGAAGCGTGCGCCGAGTGTGGCTTGTGCGTGGCTGTCTGCGGCTACGACGCATTGGTGTTACGTCCCACAGAGCTCGAAGTCATCCAAAGCGAGTGCGTGCTCTGCGATGCGTGCGTCATTGCTTGCCCTACGGAGGCGCTGTCCATCGAATAACGGCGCCAAACTATCATGACACAATTTGATCGCTCATTCGACGTTGTGATCGTCGGTGCGGGCCCCGCTGGCGGATTGGCTGCGGTGACATCGGCCAGAGCGGGACTGCGCACGCTGCTGGTGGAGAAGCATCCCACCATCGGTGAGCCACTCTGCTGCGCCGAGGGTATTTCATTCTGCGGCCTCAACGACAATATCCCCGTAGATCCTAAATGGGTGTGTGCCGATATCGAGCGCTGTTACCTCGAGTCTCCGGGTGGCAACATTGTTCAGTTCGATCACCCCGACGCTGGGTACGTACTCTCGCGACGCCGTTTCGAGCAGGGGATGGCCGACATGGCTGCCGCACACGGCTGCGAAGTCGTGACAAGCACACAAGCGACCGGATTGGTCAATGGCGAACTCGACCGATTCAGCGGAATTCGACTTCTGGAGAACGGCCGCGAGTACACGGTTGGAAGTCAGGTAATAATTGCCGCCGATGGCGTCGAGTCCATGATTGCACGGTGGGCAGGGATCGACACGCTTTTGCCCACCGACCATCTGGATTCTGCGGCGCAATTTCTCTTCGACAGTGTACCGGAGCTTGACCCGTCACGCATGGAATTCTACTTCGACACCGAGCTTGCGCCGGGCGGCTACGCCTGGGTATTTCCCAAGGGTAACAATCTCGCCAATGTTGGTATCGCGGTGGCACCAGTTGTGGCGGGGTCGAAGAAAGCGATGCCGATGCTGCACGAGTTCATGAAGAAACGTTTCGGCAACTCGTCGCCGAAGCCGCTCAAGCGAACCGTAGGCGGAATTCCCGAATTTTGCGGGAGACGCTTCATGTTGCGAAAGAATGTAATGGTCACCGGCGACGCCGCGCGTTTGCTGGATTCGATCACAGGGGCAGGAATCGCGAATGCACTATGGTCAGGACGTCTCGCTGCCGAGGCCGCGAGCGAATTCATCAAAGATGGCTCACGCGATCAATCAATTTTGAAGCGGTACCCCGAGCGGTGGATGCAAGCGAGGGGCAGGGAGATGCGTTACTTTCTCTGGGCTCGTCAGATATTCCTGCGTATGAACAATCAGGATCTTGACGCTGCCATTGGGGCGTTGGCCGAATCCCACCACGGAACGTCGATCACGGCTATCGACCCGATCGATGTCATCAAGAAAGCCCTGCGCAAGCGGCCGTCGTTACTGCGGCTTGCCCGCCACATTTCCTGGCGCTAACGGACAACAAAAAACCCCGGGGTTGTACCCGGGGCCGGATTGATCTATCAGTGTGACGCTACTTCTCCGCGTTCACCTTACGTGCCAGGCGCGACTTGATGCGCGATGCTTTGTTCTTGTGGATGACACCTTTGGAAGCAGCTTTGTCCACGACTGAGGACACATCACGCAGTGTGGATTTCTTCTCGTCCACAGTGGAAGCGGCAATTGCAGTCTTGACTGCGGTGCGCACCAGAGATTTGACCGTACGGTTGCGGCCACGACGAACCAAGCTCTGGCGGTGACGCTTACGAACAGAAAGGTGTTTCCTCGGCACGTTGAATCCTTACTCGGACAGTGTTTTAGCCATTGGCCGCCACAGTTTCGACGGCTATCCTACAGACTGACATTATAACGGCATCTGCCCAAAAAGACAATGACCAAAGACGCCCCCAGTGCAGCCCAAACCGAACTTGGGGCACGAGGATTCGCCCGTCAGACTCGGATCGTCTCGCTGGCGACATTTGCTTCCCGTATCTTGGGCGTTGTCCGAGAACAGGTTATCGCGTACTACTTTGGCGCGGGTGCCGTCACCGATGCCTTCGTCGCTGCATTCCGAATCCCAAATCTGCTGCGGGACTTCCTGGCGGAGGGCGCATTCTCAGCCGCCTTCGTTCCAACTTTCTCGGAGGTGCTGACTAAGGAGGGACGGCCGGCGGCCATGGAGCTCCTGCGACGGGTCTTAGGAGTGTTCGTGCCATCGTTGGCGATCTTGTGCGTCCTGGGCATCGTTTTCACGCCTCAGATTGCTCAACTACTTTCCGGTGGTACGGAGCAGACACCCGGCAAGATCGAACTGCTCGTGCATCTCGCGCGCTGGATGTTTCCCTTCCTGCTTCTCATTGCGCTGGCGGCTGTCCTCATGGGTGCACTCAACGCACTGGGAAAGTTTGGAATTCCCGCGCTCGCTCCGGCGGGGTTCAATATCGGAATGATACTCTGCGCGACGCTGCTTGCGAATCGCGTGAACCCACCGGTGCTAGCACTTGCGTGGGGTGTGCTTGCGGGAGGATTCCTGCAGTGGGCAGTGCAGGCGGTTGCCATCACGCGTGAAGGATTTGATCTTCGCATCCGGCTCATAGCCGGTTGGCGCGATTCACGCGTCCGGCAGATCGGGCGTCTGCTTGTGCCGGCTTTGCTTGGCCAAGCTGCGGTTCAGATTAATATCCTCGCCATCACCCGTGCTGCTTGGCAGATGGGGGATGGCCCGGTGGCGTATCTGAATTTTGCATTCCGCATTTTGTTTGTCCCGCTTGGGGTATTTGCAGTCGCGGCGTCGACAGTGGGATTGGCGCGGCTCTCCAAACAGGTCGCCGAAGGTAATGAGGAGCAGGCCCGCGAGACCTTCCGTCAATCGCTGCAAACTGTCCTCTTTCTCGTCACGCCCACCGCGATAGCTTTCCTCGCGCTGGGTGGCCCGATTTGCGCGGCTCTCTATCAGCGCGGGGAGTTTACGGCCCAAGCCGCGGAAAGTACCGCACGGGCTCTCGCGTTCTATGCGGTAGGTTTACCGGCAATGGCCGCCATTCGCGCCGTTACGCCCATATTCTTTGCGCATAAGGACACGAAAACGCCGACGTTATGCGGTGTCGCCGCAGTCGTCGCGAATCTCATCGGAATACTGTTCCTCACGGGGCCTTTGGGATACGCAGGCCTCGCACTATCAGTTGCGTTGTCGTCGGTGTTGCAGGTCGGGATCCTTTTGATTGTCGCAGCGCGCAAATACAACACGACCGGGTATGGGATCGTAGCGGCGCACTGGATCGGATTCATCGCAATCTCCGTCACCGCAGTTCTTGGTGGGAGATTCGCACTCGATGCCGGTTTGTTCGGCTGGATGCCATTCGGCGTGGTCGGACGCATAAGTCTGACACTCGCACTTGCAGCCCTGTTCTATCTGACTGTATCATGGCTACTTGGTTATCGAAATTTGGGGAGCCGTCGATCCTCGCGACGCATGCCGTAGCAACAATCGTCCACCGACTTGACGCATGAACACCGTATCGAGCGCCGATACCCGTATCCGTTGGATCCCTGCTTCCATCGCACGCCACCCCGCACTACTTGCCGCCGCCTGCATTTGCGTCGGAGTGTTCCTCGGCGATGCCATCGACATGAGTTCTGGGGCAATACTCGTTGCAACCGTGGTGCTGGGTATCGTCGGCCTTGTGGCTTCCCAATCCGTGATTCTCACGACACGGGTGGTTGGGGTGATTGCCGTCTGTGGGGCAATCGTCGCACTCGGGGCATGGCGCATTACCGTAACGAACTCCGGTCGACCATCGCCATCACTGACCGAGCTGATCGCGTCAGGACGCCAAGTCAACATATTTGCACGCGTCGATGGTGTCCCTTATCAGAAGTCGAGCGGCTGGCGGCTTCCTCTTGAGTTACTGTCAGTCAAGAGCCCAAGCGGTAATCAGTCAATCGCTGGCCGCGTGCTCTTGACCTCGATAGCATCCCTGCACGGACTACAATTCGGCGATTACATACGCTTCGACGGTCGCGTTTTCGCGGCTTCGATCCAACGCAACCTCGGCGGGTTCGACTACGCCGAGTACCTGCACCGCCAAGGGTTCGACGCCACAGTCCGTCCGCAGTCGCCATTGTTAAAATGGCCACAGGACATGCACTGGTCGCTGTACAACATTGCCGACCCCGTCAGGCAATGGATTCGCGAAACATTTGCAAGAAGTCTGGACGATGACCCGCAGGCGCTACTCGTCGGGCTTCTACTTGGAGACACCGACCGGCTCCCCAAGCCGGTGTATGACGCGTTTCGAGAATCGGGTACGTCGCACCTGCTTGCGGTTTCGGGAGCCAATGTGTGGCTCGTTGTGGGGATGATTCTCCTGCCGATGTATGCGTTTTCAGTTCCACGCTGGCCACGAACGATTATCGCGCTGATCGTCATCGTCTTCTTCAGTTTTCTCACACGCAATGAGCCCTCCGTGGTGAGAGCCTCTCTCATGGTTGGGCTGATTTTGGCGGGACGACTGATGTGGCGGCCGGTTGCTCCGTTAAACGCCGTGGGCGCGGCCGCGTTAATTATTCTGCTGCTGTCACCGGCTCAACTCTTCCGACCCGGCTTTCAGTTGTCATTTGCTGCAGTGATTGGAATCATCATAGCTGTGAGACGTGTTGAGCCGAAGCTGCGGGGGATCTGGCGCACGCGCTTGGTCTACACGGTCGTTTTGTTCCTTGTCGCGTCGTTGGCTGCAACTGTTGCGACAGCCCCGATCTCAGCTTGGCATTTTGGAACAGTTCCTGTCGCGGGGCTTGTCTCAAATCTGCTAATGGTTCCTCTGGCCGGCATGACCGCGCACCTCGGCCTGTTGCTCTTGCCCCTCCAGGCTGCAACTTCGACAGGTTCGAGAGCACTTGCCGTGGCCATCGAATACTTGCTGCGGTTGTCCACGCACATCGCCCAACTGTTCGCTGATATGTCGTGGGCTACGCTTTCCTGGCCATCGCCCTCACTGTTGATTCTCGGTCACTTCGTATTGGTGATTTGCTTGATTCTCAACTGGCGTCATCGGTACAGTTGGTTCAGGCCTTTCGTCTACTATGTCTGCATCTCGCTCACGGTGTTCGCAGCGGCTCGACTTAGCAACCCAACTTCGCCCGTCGCATCAATATCGCTCCTGGACACAGGTCGGCAACGAGTAGCAGTGCTCTCAACCAGCGCCGGGATGGCGGCTGGGACAATTGACGATCCGGGATTGGACGACGAGATCGACCAGTGGATAGTTCAGCCATTCCTGCGACACAAAACGGGTGAGCCCAAATTGGATGCTTGGACATCATGGCGACGGCTAGCCGATTCTCCCACGTTTCAGACGTACGGTTCCGATATCCGGCCACAAATATGGAAGCGGTTCTACACTCACGAAGATCTCGACACTCTTGGCCGACCTCGAGTTTGGGCCGATTTATGGCCGACGGATTCAGCCGACATTCTTATGATTCGTGATATTCCGACGATGCCGCTGCCGTTACTCCTCGCTGAGACGGGTACCACTCTACGCTCGCCAACCATAATTATCCCCTCGCAGGCAAAAGTCGGCTGGGTCCGTGAAGTGCTTGATAGATTACGTCCTACGAGCGTAGTCCTGTATGGTCGGTCGCGATTCGGAGAGGACCCAGAAGAGACACTCGCATTCTGGCGGCTACGCTTTCCTGAGGTTGAGTTCTATTCGTCCGCTGAATACGGCGGGATCACTCTCGATATCTTGCCGGGCCAGGCGACTCTTACCCACACTGTCTCAAGCCCGCCGAAATCCTATCGAATAAAGGTCTCGCACAATTCCCCGATAAAGTGAAAGGCCCCCGGAAGATAAGGCGGGTCAGGGAATCTCTTGGGCAGGAGAGCCGCATGAGCTTTGCTGGGAATCTAAAAACGGTCGTTTTTGGCGATGTGCTGCAATTGATCTCGACCGGTCGCCGCACCGGGGCGCTGGTTCTCAATCGTCCCCATCGCGGCAAGAAAATTTACTTTCGAACGGGTGACATCATCGCTGCCTCGTCGGAGCCATCGACTGATGAGGAACGTCTGGGGCAAGTATTGCTCCGCAAAGGGATGATCAGTGTCGAGGATCTGGAAAAGGCATTGAAGCGTCAAAAATCGACCGGACGACGCCTGGGTCAGATACTTGTCGAGCTCGGTACAATGAGCAAGGAAAGCATCACCGATGCACTGCGGCTTCAGGTCGAAGAGGTCGTCTACGGTGTATTTGGATGGAACGACGGCGACTTCCAGTTCGCAGAAGGGGAGAAGCCTGAGGCCTCCCAAATCTTGGTAGAACTGAACACGCTGTCTGTCATGATGGAAGGTGCCCGGCGCTTCGATGAGTACTCAGGAATCGCAAGCACTCTGCCAAACGAAGAGACAGTGCTGCGTTTTGTGCCTTCCCCGCATCTCAAGGATCCGGAGATTGTTCTGTCCGCCGAGGATATCGATGTCCTTTCTGGCGTCAATGGCCAGCGTTCCGTTGCTGAAGTCGTCGCCACGTCCTCGTATGGCGAGTACGCTGCCTCAAAGTCTCTTCATAAGCTCCTGACATCCCATCTCATCGAGCCCTGTCCGGACGTTGCCGTTGCGGTAAAACAGCGCGCCGATGAGGATGAACTGATCGCCTTCATTTTCAAGCTTCACGCCCATGCCTTGCTGACCATTCATGCCACGCTCAAAGAATACCTCGGACGCGCTGGAGATCGCCTCTACTTCCACATTCCCGCTCTATGCTACGATGACCCGTGGGATTTGGCTGCTCCGTTGATCGATGCCGACGGTGCGCGCTCGCAAGAGCTGTTTCGTGAACGCGTCTCGCGGATTCCGGGCCCAATCCGTCTCCACCGCTCAGTCGCTACGGCCCATGCCCTTGTTCATGAAGGGATGCGGACGGTCCGCGACACCCTGGGCGACACCGTCGCTCACAATGTGGCTGAGTCAACCAAACGTGAACTCGCTGTGCTTCTGGCACAGAAGCGCGCGCTGGGAGACAAATACGACGTTCACAACGAATTCTTCGCAATTCTCAGGGGGAGATAGTACATGAAATCGATTCGATACATGCTCATGGTCTGCCTGGCCATTGTGTTCAGCGCAGCGACGGCGTTGGCGGATTCGCCGGCGACAACCACTTCTGAAAGCTCGTCGTTTCCGCCTGGTACTTTACTGCTTCAGGCCGTGGCCCTGCTCATCATCCTTGCATGTGTGCTTGTGGCATTCAAATTCTACACATCGATCAAGGGCGGTCGTGTTGGCCAAGGATGGATGTGGCTGTCCTGTGGACTGGTAGTATTTGCTGGTGCGCAACTGCTGCTCTTCGGCGGGCAGCTCGGGGTCCTGCCTCTTCTTATCATCTGGGTCGATGTATTAAAAGTTGTGTCGCTCCTGCTGTTCTTCGTTGGCATCAACCAACTTCGCAAGATCATGGCCTGATGTACTCGGTCTGCATCCGTGCCGGGATTATTCCTCGTCCCGGCCATGGGATTTCTCCCATACCGACAATTCCAATCTCGGCCTCCGAAGACGGTTCCACGTGTGACCGTGCTGTGAGTCGGTGTTAAGACAACCGCCCTGTAGGTCGATATTAATAATTGTTCCAGGCACATAACCTCGCAGGGCGCTCAGCGCGGGGCATCATGTCGGACTGCACCTAAAATGAGGGCGATCATGCTTAGCGTGGCGCAATTGGACGAACGCATCGAGAAGTGTCTGGCGATACTCGCCGACAACCCGCATTCACAAGTCTTCGCGGCACTCGCGGATACATACCGCAAGCGTGGTGAGTTCGGACGCGCGTTCGCCGTTTGCAAGAGTGGGCTCAAGCACCATCCCGATTATGCACCCGCGCACATCGTGATGGCCAAGCTGTATCTGCATCAGGGCATGTTCCAAGACGCACTGAACTCGCTCAAGCATGCTGAGGCGCAGGATGGCGTTACACGAGCATCGGAATTCCTGGAGGCTGAGACTCTCATCGGCGTGCACGACTTTGATGCCGCGCACGCGCTAATCGAAAGGCTCCGCGCCACCGATCGGAACAACCCAGACGTGCTTGAATTGCAAGCAAAACTCAAGGCGTCGCGGGTGGTCTCGCCGAAGCCAACAAGCGTCGACGACAGAGCACCAGGAGCGACAGATATCGAGCGAGCCACTGTGCCGGAGCCGGCGGACGCCGTAGAGTACGTTGACTGGACGATGTGGGCACTCGAGATAGCAAAGCTGCCGCATGTTCAGAAGGCCTTTGCAGTGGAACTCAGCGACAAAGGAACAACTCCGTTCTCAGTGCTCGCAGAAGCTGGTCCTGGGCACGATGCCGCGGATACGGTCAGCATTTGCGTCGCGCTCTTTGCGTCACTCGATTCCCAATGCCGGGCCAAAGGCATCGGCATCGTTGAAGAACTGCGCATTGAGCGTCCGGACGGCGAAATCTGGTGCCATCGTTCCAGCGGACGCCTCGTAGGATTTTCAGGTGGACACGGTCTCTCATACGGCGCGCTTCGCCAGAAGGCATTGGACGGTGCCGCGCGGGTCAACAGTTACGAAATGAGTCAGTGAGGACGCCATGACAGGGACGATTTCGCGAAAGACATCGTATACGCCAATTGTTCTGCGCCTGGCGATTTACTCCGCGCTGTTGGTCTTGGTACCTCTCGTGCTGTACCCGAGGGGGTTCGGATTCCCTGCGTTGGATCTCAATCCCGCGATCGGACTCTTGGAATGGGCCTTCTACGTTGCCGTGCTCAGTCTGTCCGCGTCACGGCTCCCCTTCTCAACCCGTGTAGTCGCCGCAGGCTTCACCGTGCTCTTCCGCTTCACGATCGGGGCTATTGCTGGTTGGCTTGTCGGATTTGCACATGGCGTGCCACAGTCGGAGACTGTTGTTGGTATGATGTGGTCGTATCCTATGGCCTTGATCCCCCACGTGCTCTTTGCCGCGGTGATTACGAGCCCCTTATGGGAAAACCTGATGTCGACACAACCGTCGCGTCAGTCGCCCCGTGCAACGGGCCGTACCAAATTCGTGTCTCCGGCGCTGTCGCCATCGACAGTGCGCACCAATTCTCACAACGCCACGGCATCGCGTGTGGCCTCCGTTGCTGGCGCACTGAATCAAGAGCCGTCATTCGATGATGCAGTGTCTTATATCGGTGAGTACACCGGCGTTCGTTTGTGCTGGATCGTGGACCGCGATGGTCTTCCCATCGCTGTGTGGCAACGCCAAATGTATACCGGAGATGCCGACTTCTGGGCTCCCGTTTCAGTCGAAATGATCGATTTCCATAGACAGCGTCTGTCGACCGGGGGTGACGTTTGCCAACCCGATCGGCTCGAAGTGCGCACCAATCAAGGACGGCTGGTGGTGGAATCGGTTCGTGACGTGTGGCTCGGCGTGCTAACAGATCCCGACGCTGATGAGTTGATCAGCGTACGAATCACGCGCGCACGGGAAATGATTGCGAAACATTTGCAAGCGGAGGGCGGACTGACCATAGCCGCCGGGGAGGTTCAATATGTTTAAGGAACTGGCTCAACTGAACAGGACCACAGGCGTGACAGGCAGCATGCTTGTCGGACACGACGGAATCGTGATTGCAGCGGATCTCGACGAGAAAACTGACGACGACACTCTGGGAGCGTTGGCGTCTTCGATCGCGGCAACCGTGCGTCGGTCGATGACGGAACTCGGCGCTCATGAATTCGCGCAGATTACCGTCGAAGCGGACAATCAGAAAATCTTCCTGACCGATGCAGGTATCGGAACGCTGGTCGTCACGACCGAGCCCCGTGTAAACATCGGCCTCGTCCGTCTTGAGATTCGCAACACCATTGGCGCGTTCGCGCGCGCTTGACGCAGAAGGGTTCACGAACCACACGGAGAATGAAGGAGCTATGGTTTCGATTAACTACGCCTTCCGCGAAATAAGCTGCAAGATCGTCTACTATGGTCCCGGCCTGTCCGGAAAGACGACGAACCTGCAGTACGTGCACGACCGCGTTCCCGCGAAGTCGCGCGGCGACCTCATCAGTCTCGCGACCGAGGCCGACCGTACTCTGTATTTCGACTTTCTGCCGATCCACGTAGGAGACATCGGGGGATTCTCGACCAAGTTCCAGCTCTACACAGTCCCTGGTCAGGTGTTCTACAACGCGACGCGCAAGCTGGTTTTGCGCGGCGTGGATGGGATCGTCTTCGTTGCCGATTCACAGTTGGCCAAGATGGATGAAAATATTGAGTCGCTCGCGAACATGTATGAAAATCTACGCGAAAACGACATCGATGTGCAAGCCATGCCGTTGGTGTTGCAGTACAACAAACGCGATCTGCCCGACATCGCATCAATTGAAGAACTCGAGAAGACGATCAATCCCGACGGCCGTCCCATTGTGGAGGCGAGTGCCGTCAAAGGCGTTGGTGTTTTCGATACGATGAAGCGAATTACCAAGCTCGTACTGGAAGACACAAAACGCAAAACATCCGGGCAACAGCCGTCGACTCCGACCGCGACCAAACCGACGACTCCGTCGGTGCCGATCGACGGCATGCTGACGTCATCGGGCCCGGTGTCCGAGTTGCGGCAGTCAACAGCCGCACGCGCGGAGGACGGATGGAACACGGACCGCCATGGCGCGGGAGCCGCTGCGGTCGCGGTCGTTGAACCGGCAGCCGCATCAAAATCCACACGTGGGCCCATTGGCGTGTCAGCAGAAAGTTCACCGAGTTCAGAAGCCAGGATAGCAGGAACGGCTCACTCGACAACGCGCAACGATAATGCGGCGTCGGTTGTAACGGCCCAAAGAAGTACACGAATTCGTCGTCGTCAACGATCACTGTTCGATCGCCTCTTTGGCTGGCTGTTCGGACGTTAGAGGAGGTCTTGGATGTCGTCAGGAGCTTATGTTTTATATGAAGATCAGATTGACCGCATCAACACAGCGCTCTTGCGCCTGTTGAAAAAGGCGGAAGCAAAGTGTGCCATCCTGGCGGATAAGGACGGGCACTTGATCACGCGCCAGGGATTCACCCAGTCACTGGATACAACGGCGTTGGCAGCGTTGCTCGCAGGCAGCTTTGCCTCCACCCGCGAGATCGCGCGGTTGGTTGGTGAGCCGGAATTCTCGGTCCTTTTTCACCAGGGAGTCCGCGATCACATTCACATCTGCCTGGTTGGAGAGCGTTGCATCCTGGCCATCGTGTTCGATGACCGAACGACGATCGGCATGGTGCGACTCTATGCCAAGGAGACCGCTGATCGACTGAAGGAGCTAACAACACCGGCGGCCGACGGCCGGGCTGACCTGTCGGACGATTTCTCGACCAGCGCCGGGGAGAAGATCGACAGCATGTTTAAGGAGTAGGGCTCCGGGTGGTTCGGGTAGAGGCGCGAAGCTGGAATCGTACACATAATCGGCATGCGGTCATGACTCAAAAGACCAGGGATTGTAAATAACGTGTCGCAGGAACTAGGACACATGCTGGTGCAGGC
>JBKKDE010000045.1:0-12738 GCA_046708665.1 Candidatus Zixiibacteriota bacterium
GCGCCGGCGGCGCGAGTGCCTGCGTTGCAGCGAACGCTTCACCACTTATGAGTATGTCGAAAAGGTCGAGCTGATGGTCATCAAGAACGACGGCCGTCAAGAGCCCTACGACCGCAGCAAGTTGATTGAAGGATTGCGCGTGGCATGCAAGAAACGCCCGATCGATCAGCGCAAAGTCGAGGCCATGGTCGATGAAGTCGAGAAACGGCTGTATGCTCTCTCCAAAGGCGAAGTCGCCTCGAAATATATCGGCGAAACTGTCATGGACATTCTGAGGGTCACCGATGATGTCGCGTATGTTCGCTTCGCCTCTGTGTATCGTAAATTTCAAGACAAGACAGAGTTCGTGGAAGAGCTCAGGCGAATGCTCGAGTAGCGCCCGGGGCATTACGGCCCGGCTGATTGCAGGTCCTTTCATGGCCGCTGAATCCGACACGCGCGAAATGTCGTTCCTTGAGCACCTCGAGGAACTGCGCTGGCGGCTGGTCAAGTCCGCCGGCGCGATACTGCTATTCTCCATTGTTGCTTACTTCTTCACCGATCCGATTCTGAACTTCTTAACGCGCGATATCGATGCAGTTTATTTCAATGCGCCGACAGAGGCCTTCTCGGTGCGCATCAAGCTGTCGTTCATCGCCGGGCTGCTCGCGGCCCTGCCGGTTGTCTTTTGGCAGATATGGCAATTCGTCGTGCCTGGCCTGTATCGCAGCGAGACCCGCCTCGTAATTCCCGTGGTTGTAATGGCCTCGCTCTCCTTCATCGGCGGGGCTGCGTTTTGTTTCTATCTCGTCCTGCCCGTTGGCATGAAGTTCCTGCTCGGATTCGGAACTGAAAAAATTCAGCCACTCATCAGCATCGGCCGGTACATCAGCTTTGTGACATGGATGTGCCTTGGATTCGGCGTCGTCTTTGAAATGCCAACTGTCTCGTTTTTTCTCGGACGGATTGGCCTCATCGACAGCAGAATGCTGAAGCGGGTTAGGAGGTACGCGGTCGTCGGCATTCTCGTAATCTCTGCGGCAATCACACCTTCGCCGGATGTGTTCTCTCAGCTCATGCTCGCCGGGCCTCTGTACGCCCTCTATGAACTTTCGATAATTATTGTGAGACTGACGGGTCGACGCGGCTGAGGCTCCGAACACGACTGGTCTCCCATCCGTTGGCACGTGGATTTGCACTCGGGAATCCGGACCAATTCGCTCCGCTATTGTGACTATGGGTGTGAATAAATTTTAGTTGACAACGATCTGGCCAATAGTATATTAGATGCGTACTTGGCAGGCCCCAATCCCGCTGTGTGACAACCCGTACGTAGATGCATCGGTAGTCGGATCGGTGTACCCCTCACACCCGATTTCGAGCATCACACCTTAAGATTGTCGTTCATGCCGTGTGTCAAACGGGGGTGGTGCCATTTCTGGCCACCGCGGATGCTCAGGCCTTTTAGCAACATGAGGCAGATGGCATTAACCAAAGTGAGGTGAAAGGTGGTGACGCAGTTGCCGGAAGGAAGCGTGAAATGGTTCAATGACGCCAAGGGGTATGGCTTCATCCGTCAGGATGGTGACAACCGGGACGTGTTCGTGCATTACAGTTCAATCAATGGCGAGGGGTTCAAGACGCTCAAGGAAGGGGAACGGGTGACATTCGAGGTGCAGCAGGGGCCCAAAGGGCTCCAGGCCTCCAACGTCATGCGGGCATGATCCAGACAACTGTACCTGGCACGACTAGAAAGAGCCACTCCCGAGGGCGCGCCGTTGCGCGCCCTCTTTTATTATATTGTACCACAACAAGTTGCAACGACTTGCGCCGGAATTTCGTCAAGTTCTCGGTTAATTGATTGCCTTTGCCGGCCGGTGACGGAATATAGTTCCGCCAGCCGGGTGGACGGAGGAGCCAATCCGTCCGAAATTCGGTTATATGGGATATACATAAGCCCATAAACTGGATCCGTCTGGGACGGATCATGCCGAGAGCTGTGGAACAGGAAACTCAGAAACCCCAGGACCAGGGCCGGTCCAAGGTTGCGACCTTGGTTTGCCTACCCTTGAGTACCGATGTGCCGTTTCCAATGGCGGTGGTTTCGGCCGTGCTCCGGTTTTCCTATGCGTTAGAGGCGGTTTCGGTAGGACAGGACGGGTCGCTATTCTGGGTGTATTGGCAGCCAATCGAGACCGACCCGCGCAAGACAACAGAATCATTGCCCGCCATTGGCATCGCCTGTCGCTTGCTTTCATCGCGGGAACTCGGACCCGGCCAACTCCGCATCGACCTGGAGGGGCTCTACCGCGCCAGACGTCGCGCTATCGGGGCACTCGAACCGTTGGCGTACGTAGAAGCCGAAGTCATTACGGAGTCTCCTACCGACAATGCTTCCGCTCGAGAGCGGATCGATGTCTGCTATGACCATCTAGCAAACCTCGTCAAGCAATCCGAACAGTACCCCGCTGAGCTCCTGCGCATCGCTGACATGTCGCGCGATCGGGCCGATCATTTCACCGACCGGGTTGCCGCCGCGGTGCACTTTCAGAGTGAAGACAAATGGCGTCTCGCTCAACTTCCCGACCCCTTGGCCCGGCTGGACCTGCTCGCCGACTTGCTCAGCTCCGAAGTTGCGGAATCCGGGCGACGTTCCGATTTAGCGCGGCGCGTCAAGGCGTCGTCAGAGCGACGCCACAAAGTCGAGCTTCTGCGGTCAGAGCTGGTGGCTCTACGCAAAGAACTGGAGACACTCGAACCCGGCGCCAATGGACTTGATCAGCTTGCCGAACAGATCGCCGCAGGCGGCCTGACAGTGGGCGTGGCTCGACGCGCCCGTAGTGAGCTCGAACGTCTGCGCATGATTTCCACGGCGTCAGCCGAATACACGGAGATTCGCAACTACATCGATTGGTTGATTCACATTCCGTGGACAGCCAAAGCGCACGAGCGCACCGACGCCGACGAGATCCGTCGGATGCTCGATAGCCAGTTCTACGCACAGAAGCGCGCCAAGGATCGCGTCTGCGAATACCTCGCCGTCATGCACCGGACCGGGCGCCCCGCGCCGAATGTCCTCTGCCTGACAGGCGCCTCGGGTATCGGAAAGACACAACTCGCCAAGGGAGTCGCCAAGGGACTCAGGCGGCCACTGATCACGCTCAATCTCGGCCTCTTACGCTCTGAAGGCGTGCTAAAAGGAAATCGCCGCACATTTCCGGGCGCGATGCCCGGACGTCTTATACGGCAATTGAGAGCCGTGGAGGTTATCAATCCGGTCTGTCTACTTGAAGATGTCGATCGCTTGGGCACCGAAGTCAATCGCCCCGATCTGTCCGCCATTCTGCTGGAGACAATCGACTCCGAGATCAACCACGAGTTCTGGGATTACTATCTCGAATTTCCCTACGATCTCACGAAGGTGTTATTCATCTGCACCGCGACCGATCCTGAGAGTGTACCGGAAATGCTCGCAGAACATTTAGAGTTTGTCGAATTGCCGGGCTACTTGCTTGAAGAGAAAATAGAGATCACGTTTAAGCATCTTTGGCCACGGCAACTTGCCCTGCACAATCTCCCGTCAGACGAGTTCACACTCACTGTCGCATCTGTGCAGAAGATTGTGCGCGAGTACACGCTCGAAGCGGGGCTCTCAAGTTTGAACAAGTGCCTCGAAGTTGTGTGCCGCCACCTCGCTGGCCAACGTGCCGCTGGCCAACGCGGGTTTGTGCGTGTCGGTGTGCAGCATGTTGAGCGTCTGCTGGGCACCCCTGTCTTCATACCCGAAAAAGCCGAGATCAAGCCGGAGATCGGTGTCGCTATGGGTGTCGCGTGGACGCAGGCAGGCGGCGACATCATGCTGATCGAAGCGCTGAAAATGCGCGGCTCCGGCCAAGTCATCTCCACCGGGTCGCTGGGCGAGGTCATGCGCGAATCGATTCAAGCGGCGCACTCGTATGTCCGCTCCCGCGCCGACTGGCTTGGCATACCTCATTCCGATTTCGCCAGCTACGATACCCATGTCCACTTCCCGTCTGGGGCAATCCCCAAAGATGGCCCATCGGCAGGCATTACAGTCTCGGTGGTGATCGCTTCGGTCATGTCCGAACGGCCCATCCGCAATGACTACGCCATGACCGGCGAAGTCTCTCTGCGTGGCAAAGTGCTCCCCGTCGGCGGCATCAAGGAGAAAGTCGCCGCCGCGCACCGTGTTGGCATTCACAAAATCATTGTGCCAAAGCAGAATGTTTAAGACTTGCTGGATGTGCCGCGACGCATCGCCAAGGAGATGACCTACATCCCCGTGGAGACCGTTGATGAGGTCTTTGAGGCAGTTCTTCTCGATTTCGATCCGGCTAAGGCCAGTTTAGAGAAACTTTTGCGGATGGAAATGGTAAGAAAGCATACCGCACGTCGTCAGCGAGCCGCCGCGCGCGCCAAGACACGCGCCAAAGCCAAACCGCGACGCGGCGCCAAGACACGCACAACCGGAAAACGAAAAGCCAAATGACATTGAGACACGAAGAGAATACTTGTGATCCGGCCCCAAAGGCCGGATTTTCATTTTCTGGATGCCATCATTCGCAATTTGAGGAGGATTGAGTGAAGAGTAGGTTTCTGATAGCAGCCGTCCTTGTGGTCTGCGTTTTCGCCAACGCACATACGCAAGGACGCGTCGCGTCGAACGAAAACGATCCACTGCTACAGGCGCTGCAGAGTGAGATGAGCCGTTCTGTCAATCGCCTGAAGCTCGACGACTTCGAGGCGCCGTACTTCATCGCCTACCGCCTGACCGATGTCCGTTCCACAAGCTACCGGGCCAGCTACGGCGCGTTGACGAATTCCGGCGGCGATCGGTACCGCGCTCTCTCGGTCGACGTTCGTGTTGGCGACTATGTCGACGACAACACCTCAGACGATGACGGATTCTATTTCGATCCGCGCGACTCAGACTCCTACACGTACTCGCGGCGTTACGCCCCGATCGATAATGACACGGCGGCGTTACGCCAGGAGCTCTGGTTGCTCACCGACTACCGCTACAAGACCGCCCTCGAGACATTTCTAGGCGAACGTGGACGCCGAATTCAGAAAGTCGACAAGCCCGACCGTCCGGATGATTTCTCGCCGGCACCACGGGTTGATCGACTCGAAGAGCCGGATACCTTGATCCTGAATAAGAAGCGGTGGGAAGGGCTAGTCCGCACTATTTCTTCGCGCTTTAAGTCATACCCGCTCATCCATGCATCCGATGTCGACTTCATGGCGACTGCGCAAGTTCGCTACCTGCTGACGTCGGAAGGAACACGGCTCCGCACAAATCTGCACAACTACTCGCTGGCGATATCGGTTGAGACGCGCGCCGACGATGGAATGCCGATCTCTCTCGAGACCGTCTGGAAGTCGCATGAGTCGTCCGGGATGCCCGACTCGATCTCAATCGCCCGCGCCGCAGATTCACTCTCCGAACTGCTTTTGAAGTTGCGTGTGGCTGAGATCATGGAACCGTACACAGGCCCAGCAATCATCCGCAGTGGCGCGTCTGGCGTATTCTTCCACGAGGCTTTGGGGCACCGCCTCGAAGGGCATCGCACACGACGCGAATCGGAAGGCCATACCTTTAAGCACAAGATGAACCAGAGAATCATCCCGGAATTCCTCGATGTGTACGATGATCCGACCGAGAAAACAACCGCCGGGACCGAGCTCTACGGATACTATGAGTACGACGATGAGGGGGTTGTGTCGCAACGCACCCCGCTTGTCACAAAGGGTGTTCTCAACGGTTTCCTGATGTGCCGTACTCCTATTAAGGACATCAAGACGTCCAATGGCCACGGTCGCGCGGACATGTGGAGCGAGCCGGTAAGTCGGATGGGGTCGTTGTTCGTCACTACGAGTGCCCCGGTCACATACGAAGCGCTCAGAGCGCGGTTGCTCGATGAATGCAAGCAAGCGGGGAAGGAATACGGCCTCGTGTTCGAGGACATTGCCGCCGGTGAGACAAACACGTCGTCCTACGGAGTGCAGACACTGCGTGTTCGCCCAAGAGTCGTGAAGAAGGTGTACGTCGCCGATGGCCGCGAGGAGCTCGTGCGGGGAGTTGAGCTGATTGGCACACCGTTGGCTGTCCTCGAGAGCATTCAGGCCGCCAGCGACGACCCCGGCGTCTTCAATGGCGTCTGCGGAGCCGAGTCGGGATGGGTGCCAGTCTCCGCAATCGCGCCAAGCGTACTCGTGGGTGAGATCGAGGTGCAACGCATGGATCGCAATCTCAAGCGTGGACCAATCCTCCCACCGCCATTACACGACCCCGGAACCTGACCGATTCTACGAAATCCTGTTTGCGCAGCGGCCCGCCCACCAGCGGGCCGCTTTTTGTTGATGACACGGTGGCTGGGATATCTGCCTCCAATCGACGTATGCTACCTCTCTCATTCAACCGCCGAAAAGAAAATCTCAAACACTCGCCATCTGCTGCGTACCAACAATAGAGATTGCCGCGTTGGGGTGTCTGGCAGCCCTCCCAGTTCTTCTGCAGGCCCAAGCGGTAAACTGACCGAAGTTCGACCCACTGATCGCCATCGCGCACCGTGACCACTGGGGAATCGCTCCAGGGTTCGGCCTTTCACCAAGGCGTTCTTTAACGTTCTACGCCTCGGGAGGCTCTACGATGCCGAAACGCAAAACCATCCCATTCACGCGCTCCGTTCAAAAAGAGGAGTGGAACCTCTATGGTTTGCAGTCCCTGCAGCCCGATCGGTTTGCACGCGTCGTGGATCGGATTCTCGAAGGACGGTACCTCGTATTCCGTCCGACACCCCCTCCACGACTGACCGTGTAGTCATCCGGTCTCGCGGACCTTCAGGTCCGGGAAATGGATCGCCGGAGAACATGGATGTGCGCTCTGAGAGGGCGCGGGGTTCGCGCCTTCTTCATTTCTACTCTACAGGGTCTACCGGGAACGAGGGAGAAGTCGGTTACCTCCAAACGAATTTGGAGCCGATGTTCAGATAGAAAAAATTGAGCGGGCGTAGGAATCGCGCGGCGTCCTCACTGAGCACTCGCGCGAGTTCCTCAACAGTTGTGCCCACAGCGAGGTGCAGCTCCTTGTCGATTCGTGGCCATTCCCTGTGTGTGGTGGAATAGCCAGCGCCGACCCAAAGAGGGATGTATCGGTTACGGGTGGGGCGCACTGTAAGCCAGTAAACATAATCGTCGTACTGCTTGTTCGAATGCGCGATGAATCGGCTCTCACCGGCAAAGTACGACTTCTTTACAGAAATCTTAACGTCCCACCACGGACTTGGGCCCGGTCGCGTGTGCTGATATGCGGCCAATACCCCGACTGTATTGAATGCCAGATCCGATGCGCCGAAACCCTGCGTCGGATTGAGTGCGTCGATTGGGTATTCTACAAGAAACGTCCACACCCAGGCATGGGCTGCGGCCATGCGGCGCGCCGCAGTCGACGACATTCCAGTCCACGAATATCCCGTTTTGAGGGCCCGTGTCAGATGGTATGCTGCGAATAGGTGCGACGTTTCGTCGCTCAAAGCCAGCCCATCATTCAGTTCGTCTTTGAAATGAAATTTACCGTTTGAGAGTCCCCACGATGCCTGTGACTGCTCGTAGGCGAGATAACCAGCGCCCGCAACTACGCCTCCCCAAATGGCCAAGCGATTCCTGCTGAACTCGGCGCCGTCCATGCCGCTGGTGGGTTCACCCATCATGGGCGAAATAGTCGTGAGCCGATTCGAGATCGGGCGACGCAGGTCCATCGTCGTCATCGTTACGAGTTGCCCCGGCGACATAAGCCATGATGGCTCGGCACTCCTCGCCGAAGCGGGGAGGAGCAGGGTTGCAATGATGATTGCGGCTTTAGCTGAGACTCGAATCATCGACGCGATCTCCACGGCACTGCCATAAGATCGCTCGAGATCATGAGGTGTCAAGTGGCGCTGGGCAAGTCAGTCCCGATTCCGACCAACTATCTGCCTAACAAGGGATAAAATCATTGCCGAGCGCTTGGAATCGGGGCTAAATTCGACGTTTTCCCCGACCGTCATCTAACCTCGGCCGGGGCAGGGAACACAGGGATGATCGTTACCCACGTCTACCAGCCCGACCGCGGCATCATTCGCCGCGAGGGCATCGAGCCTTTCGACGAACTGATTCGTTCGACGAATCAGTTCTTCTGGGTCGATTTCTATGATCCCACCGACGAGGAGTCGTATGTCCTCAAGGCAGACTTTAATTTCCACCCGCTGGCCATCGAAGACGTTATAGCCGAGCTTCCCGGCCCCAAAGTTGACGACTACGGCCAATATCTGTTCGTGGTCTTCAAGATAGCCGACTACGTAGCTGGCGGGGATGGACTGTCGTTTCGAGAGATCGACGTCTTCCTCCTGCGCAATGGCGTGGTAACCATTCACTACGACACCATCAAGCCCCTTGACGCCGTCACGCGCCGTTGCCAAAGCGACGAACGCGTCCTGTCACGCGGCGCCGATTTCATGTTCCACACAATTCTTGATCACATCGTTGATCACTACGACCAAACACTCGAACGCATCGAGGATGAGGTCGATTTGGTCGAAGACGAGATCTTTCAGGATCCCGACGCGGAAATCACCAAGCGCGTATTCAATCTGAAGCGTGACTTGTCACAATTGAAACGCATCGTCACACCCCAGCGCGAAATCCTGAATCGGTTCGCGCGCGATCAGTTCCCGCTCATCGGTTCCCAGGCGCGGCTCTACTTCCGCGACGTGTTCGACCACATGCAGCGCATCACCGACCTGGCAGATTCCTTGCGCGATACTCTGACTTCGGCGCTCGAAGTCCACTACTCGACCGCTCAGCAGCGGGCGAATGACACCATCAAGGTCTTGACCGTTATCGCGACCATCTTCCTGCCTGTGTATCTCTTGACCGGCATTTACGGAATGAACTTCGAAAGCATCCCTGAGTTCGCCTGGAAACATGGGTATCTCTTCTTTTGGATTCTCGCCGGACTCACAACTGCCGCGATGTTCTGGTTCGTCAAGACACGCAAGTGGCTTTAAGCTGCAACTATTCGCCGACCGGTGTCAACAAATCCTCATGCCAACCGTACTTCCCTTCATCCGGCATTCCCGACGGGTGGAGAGGGCTACCCTGGAGTCGATCTAAAGGATATAGATGACAGCAGCGACCATACATTCCTCCAAAGCCCTTGGGCGTCACCGGCTATACCTCGATGTCTTGTATGACCCGGATCGCACCGGCCGTTTTTTCATGTGGCCGCACCCAACACCGGCGGCATTCGAGGCCTGCGCCCGTAAGCTGTCACGGACACCTGTTGATCGCAAAGTCGCATCGGCAATGGTGGTGAGACAGAACGAGGCGTGGGGCGCTCCCCCCGAGGCGATTGCAGCAGCCCGGTCGCTGGCCGAAGCTAACTCTGTGTGCGTGTTCACCGGCCAACAGGCCGGTCTCTTGACCGGACCGCTCTACACGATTCACAAAGCGATTACTATCATCAATTGGACACGAAAGCTTCAGGCACTGCTAAAACGCCCCATAGTCCCCGTCTTCTGGATCGCGTCCGACGACCACGACTTCGAAGAGATTCGTTGGACGGCCCTGCCCGATACGCAGAACCAAGTTCAACGCGTCATGCTCGAAGCGCCGGGGCTCGCCCCACGCACTCCCGCGTCGCAGATTACTCTCGGGGAGGACATTCGAGATGTTATGACTCAGCTTTGGGGCGCCCAAATTACGACCGAATTCACGCCTGCCATTCGAGAGGCGTTGGACGCGTTCTACGACCCGTCCAATACGATCTCAGATGCGTTCGGTCGAATGATGGCGAAGCTCTTCGGCAAGCATGGTCTGGTCATGTTTGATCCATCTGATCCCGAGGCCAAGTCGCTCTGCGCGCCATTGTTCGCTGAAGAGATTAAAGGGCAGCACCTGACCGTATCCGCGCTGTCGGAAATCGGTCAACGGTTGGATGAGAGTGGTTACCATCGGCAGGTTGAGCATCCTCAAGGCCACTCGCATTTGTTCTATATCGATAACGGCCGTCACGCGATCCGCGCCGGCGAGGGCCAGCTCTGGACTGATCCGATTGACAAACGTGAAACTCCCGATCTGTGGCTCTCGCGGTTGAAGGCGCACCCAGAATCGTTTTCACCCGGTGTATTATTCCGACCCGTTGCCCAGTCATACTTATTCCCGGTTGTAAGCGTTGTGTGTGGACCATCGGAGATTGCCTACTGGGCGCAATCACGCGCGCTGTTTGATCGCTTCGGAGTGACCATGCCCGTTGTCCTGCCGCGCCTGTCTGCGACCATTGTTGAAAAGAAGATTCAATCGGGCGTCGAATCGCTCGGGCACGAAATCTCGGAGTTTTTCGGCGACATTGAAGCGTTGATCAATAACCATTTTGAGAAGTCATTTCCAAGTGATCTCACCGACAAATTCGAAGCGGAGAAGCAGGACACACTCAATCGTCTCGCGAAACTCAAAGAGATCGTTATGAGCTTCGAACCAACTCTTGAACGTACATTCGAAGTCGATGCCGGCAAGATCGGTGCGACTTGGGCGCATCTCGAGGACAAAGTCTTCCAAGCCCACAAACGCCGCGGCGACGAGATTCGTGCGCGGTTCTATAAGCTCGCGGTTCACCTGCGTCCCGAGGGCCGTCCACAGGAGCGCATTTTCGGTATCGTCTATTACATCAACAAGTACGGATTCGATTTCATCGACCGGCTAATCGAACAACTCCCGGTCGGCGCTCCCGATCATCGCATCATTGTTCCGTAAGCCATGTCACGAAAACTCAAAATCGCCATAACCTGTTACCCGGTACCCGGAGGGTCGGGGATTCTTGCGACAGAATTGGGCGCGAAACTGGCCCAACGCGGCCACGAGGTACACTTCATCTCCAGTTCATTGCCGTACCGATTGGATCGGTTTGGAGTCGATTTGTTCTTCCATGAAGTTGAGACTCCGAACTATCCGCTGTTCAAATATCCTCCCTACACACTGTCGCTCGCTTCGAAGATGATCGAAGTGTCGCAGCAGTTCGGTCTCGACATCCTGCACGCGCACTATGCCGTGCCGCATGCAACGGCCGCATATTTGGCCAGGCAGGCGATGGGGAAGGTCGCGCCCAAAACTGTCTGCACGCTTCACGGCACCGACATTACGCTGGTTGGGTCGGATCGATCATTCTATGAAATTACAAGATTCTCTATCGATGCTGTCGATGGCGTCACATCCGTTTCCGAATTCCTCCGCAAGAAGACAGTCGAGGTCTTCGGCACGCAGCGTCACATCGAAGTCATCCGCAATTTCGTCGACACATCGCGATTCTATCCCCGCACCGAGGCAGACTGCCATTGCCGATTCGCTCCCAAAGGCGAGAAGTTGGTCGCGCACCTGTCCAATTTCCGGCCGGTGAAGAATATCACCGGCGTGGTGGAAATGTTTGCCAAACTTAGAACGCAGATGCCAGCCAAGCTATTGATGATAGGCGATGGTCCCGATACGGCCGGAGCATTTGACTTGGCCAAGACCCGTGGTATCGCCGACGACGTAAAGTTTCTCGGCAATCGGGAAGACGTCGACCAAATCCTGTGTGCTGCAGACGCCTTCCTGTTGCCGTCCAACTACGAGGCCTTCGGATTGGCAGCCCTTGAGGCCATGGCCTGCGGCGTACCGGTGGTTGCTTCCCGGGTCGGCGGTGTACCCGAGTTGGTGCAGGATGGCGTCAATGGATTCCTGATCGCGCCCGATGACTATGAAGCCGGAGCCGACCGATTGTTCCAAATTCTCAGCGACAGCAAGACCGCAACCCGACTGCGCGATGCGGGCCTCAAGTCGGTTCGCGACAATTTCACGGCAGACGCCGTGGTTCCCCTGTATGAACAGTTCTACGAAAGCGTCTTGTAGGGTGCGTGCGCTCTTTGCACGCACCGCTTTCACCACAACTGAGGATACCTAGCATGACTCATACCGTCGACGCTCTCGCCTTAGCCGCCCACCGCGATGACATCGAAATCACGTGCGGCGGTTTGCTAATAAAATTCGCCGACATGGGCTACACGACCGGCATCGTCGATTTCACTGCCGGCGAGATGGGCACACGCGGCACCGCGCAGGATCGTGAAAACGAAGCCAACGCCGCTGCCAATGTCATGGGCATCGTGCACCGCGAGAATCTGCACATGCCCGACGCCAAGCTCGATAATACACTTGCCAATCGCATGGCCGTTGCAACAGTCATCCGCCGACTAAAGCCGCGGCTTGTCATTCTGCCGCATTGGAGCCAGCGTCACCCCGACCATCGCGTAGCTGGCGAGATCGCCTACGATGCCTGTTACTTCGCCGGCCTCAGGAAAATGGATATAGAAGGTGAGCCGCATCGCCCGAAGAAGATTCTCTACACGGCCTTTTTCCGCCAGCCACCCTACTCATTCCTGGTGGACATTACGGAACAGTATGCGCGCAAGATCGAGGCGGTACGCGCCTATGTCTCGCAATTCGGCACAGTAGAAGGCCAGAACTCGATCTATCAGCCGGGTGTGAACATCTATGATCTCATGGAGGTCGAAGCTCGTCAACTTGGCCGTCTGATCCAGAAAAAGTACGCCGAATCGTACGTCATCAAAGAGCAGATCGAAATCGACGATCCCCTCAAGATGCAACTCCCGTCAATCTGATGACCCGACTTTGGGAGGGCGAGGCTTCCGCCGAGCCGTACTGATT
>JBKKDE010000046.1:0-7121 GCA_046708665.1 Candidatus Zixiibacteriota bacterium
AGAATGAGCAGCGGAAGCGTGCCGCGGTACCTGAAGAGCCAGTTGCCTTGGGCTTCAGTCGTTTCTCGGAGAGCGACCGTTGCCTCCCTAGAGTTTTTCTGCCCCATCATTATGCCACATGCAACCAGCGATTACTCTGTATTGAATCTCAGGGAGCACCGCCGAGTACAAGCCCGCCAAGGGAGGGACTAAACTCGCGCGGCGTCACGGCGGTGCATCCTGACATGCAATCCTAGAGTCCGGCGACCAAATCTCTCAGTTCCTGCGCTGTAGTAGCGGACGCGTCGAGTTCTTCGGCGTCAGCAGACAACATTAGTTCGGCGAGATGAGCATCTATCTGGTTTCGGACATTCACGCTCACCGTATGCGCGAACCGATCTCGAATCCATTCAAGCGTCGCGACATCGCCCCTGATGCTCTCGGGATCAGCCTCTTCGGCGTCAACCAGTATCTGTCTGAGCCAGAGCTCGAAACGCGCGATGTCGATCTCGGTGATTGGCTGGTAGCGCAACCGGAAGTCATGCGCTGACCGCGCTACGTCGATAGCGGCTTCGCGGCTGTCCGACGCATTGTGCGCGTTGACCGAGACCTGGAGCAGTTCCACCGCATCGACCATCTGTGTGCGCAACATCGGCGGGACACTGCCAGCTTGATACGTGTTCCACGCCGCTGTGATGTTGGTCATCGCGGTCGAAGCTACGGTCCAGTTTCCAATCTCAGCTGCCTCAAAAATCTCATCCGCTCCGCTGACAATTGTCTGGAGAGTTGCTGGCGCGGTTCCGGCTAAAGCGTCAATCGGCACCGCGAGCGCGATTGCCTCGAGGTCCGCACCTGAACCGGTTGAAAACTCACCATAGCCAGGTGCAAAAATCTTATCCTCATAGGCCCCGTCCATATGCAGTTCCTCGGTCAAGATCGCTCCAGTAACCGGGCCGCGAGGGCCGTTGACCGTTTGACCAATCGCCTTGACCTCGACTTCTTCGAAGACTTCACCGCAAATGTTTTCTGGACGGTACACGTTGCCGACCTGCGGATTCGCGGGCATGATCATTGCCGCGGGCCCGTCTTCACCGGCCTGCCAAGTGCCGTCTATGTCGGCGAGCGATCCGTCGGCGTAGTTGAAGACATCCTCTCCAAGATACCACACAGCACCGACGTCATCCTGCGCATACCAATCCAGCGCCACCTCTTCAAGGCGGCCATCAATAAACGCCACATACTGCGATTCGAGCGCGAGAACAGCTCCCGCGTCGAGGTTGATTGTCTTCGCCGCTGGCAACAGCGTTACCTCCACGCGAAACCGCTCACCATCAACCGTACCGAGAAGCACCGCCGAATGCAGCGAGCTAATCGGGAAGAGCGGATTGGTGATGTCCAATGGGTCGGAGAAAACCGGGGGATCAAGATCGACGCGCAAACTCTCGGCTACGACCGGCAGAGGATTGCCGTCTTCACCCACACAGCCATATTGGGGTCCGTTCGAGTCCTTTCCGCAGCCGTAGCTCATGCCCGTGACGTTTACTGCGAGCAGAGTCAACATCGCGGCTTTCATGCCTATGAAAACCCGTTTCATGCAGTCTCCTTTCAGAATTCCTTTGTCCATGTGAAACCGATGGACGGTAACCAACTCATCCAGGTGCGATCCTCGAACACCAATCGCGGCGCCGCGGGTGCATCGAGAATTTCACCGTCAACTGCGTAGACATTCGACTGACCGAACAAATTCAGTACATCAAGGTACATCCGGAGCTGACCGCCCTGGACTGTAACGCGCCGTGTCACTCGTGTATTCAAGCTGCTGTACGCGGGCAAACGCGCTCCGTTGAACGACCCCGGACGGAGGTAGTAAACGTCCCCAGTCCCGGACGTCACCGTGTCGATACGGGCCGGCGTGTAGGGCCAGCCGGTGTGAAATGACCAGGAGAGATTCAATGTCCAATTCTCGCTAACGAGGTAGGTGCCTCCGAACATTAGTGAGTGGCGTTGGTCAAGCGGGGCATCAATTGTCCGCTCGTGAGAAACGTCATAGAAGTACGAAGTCACGGAGTCGAGCGTCTCGGTGTTGATTGCGAGAGCGTAGCTCCCAATCCAGCGGAATCGTCGACCGGATGAACGTCGTGCGAACACTTCCACACCCTGTCGCGTAAACGCCGACGGGTAAACGGCGATACGATCGTCCTCGACGGATTGGTGAAACTGATACAGGTCATTCTTCCAATTCTGGAACGATGGATTCGGGTTTGAGGAGCGGATATCGTACGCCTCCACTCTCAGATCGAAGCCGGGTGCCAATTGGTGCTCGACCCCGATCGTCCAATGACGCGCCAGTTCGGCCGGATAAAAATCTGTCACACCATCCAAGACATCCAAGCGCTGCATGGCTTGAATTTGCCGGTAGTGCCCCCAACCAACGCGGACAAATGACGAGGGTCCCGCCGCATAGAGAGCGCCGATCCTTGGACTGAGATCGCGGTCGCCGGTGTGCGATGCGCGGTCATACCGTCCACCGACTTCCGCCGTTATCCTTTGAGACAGTCGCACACGCGCTGACACATAGAGCCCGAAGGTCTGCCCGTTCTTGTCGATGTACGAGTTGTGTCTGACGGTATCGAGGACAGGAATTCCGAAGCCATCCACGGTGCTGTCGACAATTTCGGAATTGCTGGTGTACTCAGTTGCGGCGAGCTTGTAGTCCGTACCCCACTTCAACTGGACACGATCATTGATGCTCGCGGTCCAATCCTGCTTGATCTCATACTCATCAAAGGCATTCACGTCGGTGACGCGGAAAAACAAACGATCGAGCGGCACATTGTAAGTCTCACCGAAACGGTCGCGGGTGATGCGTGCGACCGAGACATTCGTACGGGACGCGAGGCGTGCCCCGTACGATGAGGCAAGGGAGACCCAACCGTAGGTATTGCCAAAACGGCTCGTGCTTTGATCAATGTCGCCGTCCGGATCTGTCGCGTAGAACGTCATTTTGTCACGTGCGTGCAAAAAGTGGAGAGAGAGTTCCTGGCTCGGAGTCATCCGGTACGAGACCCGTGAGAGGATGTCGTAGTACGCCGGACGTGGCGATTCGAGTTCCTTCATAAGATCGAGAACCAAGTCCAGATATCCTCGTCGTGCGACAACCATCCAGGAGCCCTTGTTCTGGGCGAATGTGCCATCGGTTATTACGCGAAGGTTCGTCAGGCTCAGGCCAACGCTAACGCTCGACCGATTCGCACGTGGCATTTTGGTCGTAATGTCGAGCACTCCGCTGGTCCTATTACCGAACTCTGCGGGAAAGCCGCCGGTGCGGAGTGTGATGCCCTCAACGGCATCAGCGTCGATGATGCTGACGACGCCGCCATTAACATCTTTCACGTGAAAGGGCTCGTGGATTTCCTGTCCGTCGAGCAAGACCAGCACATTTTCGTAACGGCCTCCGCGAATTGAAAATCGAGCCGAGTAGTCGTCGGATGTGACACCAGGAATCCGGGTTACGGTGCGGTAGACATCGTCGCCAAACTGCGCGACAGTCTGAATGTCGTCGCGGGTCAGTGATTGGCTCGAAGAGTGGCCGGTTTCCATGATCGCGAATGTGCCGGGGCTGACAGTAATTGAGGGCAGTAGAAGAGTTCGCGGACCAAGCAGGATTCGAAGATTACCATTGCCACTGTGTGGGGCAATGTTGGCAATGGTGCATGGGGTGTACCCAATGTGTGAGGCGACAACCGTGTAATTGCCAGCGCTGAGCCCGTCAAACTGGAATTGTCCTGCGGAATCCGACGAAATGGTGAGATAACAATCAACGAGGAGGGCCGTGGCTCCGAGTATGGGACGGCCCGTCAGGCTGTCGACGACGATTCCATTGATCGTGTGAGTGTTGTCGGCCGGTGAACGCCGAGTAACAACTGCAACCTGTCCGCTGCCAGCTATCGTGAGTTCGCGATTGGAGCGCTCCAGGACAAACTGCAGGACGTCGTATGCCGACGTTTTGTCCTTTTTCACAGAAACTGACGAATCACTCACGAAGTTGCTGTGGCTGTAATTGAGAGGCACCTCGGACAATTCCACAATCACTCGCAACGCAGAATCCAGTGAGACGTTGCGTAGGTCTACGCTGATGATGGGGGAGAGTAATTTCCTGAGCGCGATGGTTTCCGCAGAATCCAGAATTGTTTGATCAGTTGCGAAGGTGACAGACTGCGGTGTCATGACCAGCATTGCCGCTGCGATTAGTGACCCAATAGCCAAGCGAAGTACGGGCTGGCATGGAAAATACTGGTTGTTCGGCATCTGTCTCATGGCGGCTGGCCTAATGCGATCTACTCTTGCTGCGTGTCAATCGGATCGTAGTCGCGTCACGCACCACTTCCAATCCAAGCAGTTGCGCCAACAGATCGGCTGAGCCTTGCAGATCGGATTTGAACAGGTGCACGGTCAGTCTCTCGTCGAGCAGCGTCGGATCGGACACCGTGAAGTTGAATGTGTGCCACCGATGCAACCGATCAAGGATGTCAGCCAGGCGAGTGTCGTCGTAGAACACCTCGTCTCGCATCCATGCCAATCGACGCGAAACATCGATCGTTATCGGGGGAGTAGGACCTGCATCGGCGCTAAGTTCACTGGATTGATTGGCGACGAGCACGACCGATTGATCAGCAGCGCTACGAAGCCGGCCAAACTTTACACGGCCTTCTTCCACGGACACAACCACCGGCGTCTCATCCCAGCATTGCACGTCGAATGCCGTGCCAAGCACTTCGATTTCCCCGTCACTGGCCGTGACGACAAATGGCCGTGTAGCGTCGCGGGTAACCTGGAAGTATCCCGCGCCTTGAAGTCGGATATGCCGGGAGTCATCCGCGAAGTGCTCTGGGTATTGTATCTGACTGCCAGCATCGAGAACTACGTGTGTGCCATCCTGGAGGTCGACTGTCTTGCGTTCACCGAATGGAACGGCGACTGTAAGCATGGCGGGAGAGTCCCAGATGAAGTGGTAAGGGATCCAACCGAGCGCGAACAACATGCCCATGACTGCCGCCGGTACCAAGATCGGCCTCGCAGCGACAGCACGTCGCAGCCATTCGAAAAGCCCCAAACGGGAGGGGGTGTGTGCGATTCCATACTTTGAGCGCCCTATTTCCCGCGAAATCTCATTCCACAGGACGTTTAAATCCGATGCTTCCTCAGTGTCGGCTATTGAAAACGATGCCTTCAGCTTCTGTACCATGATCTGGTTTTCGGGATCAGAATCAATCCACGCCTGGATCTCAGTCGCCTCTTCCGGCGTGACTTCGTTGGCCAGATACCGTGCCAGCATGTCCCAGTTTCGTGGTTCGCCCATGGTGCTCCTTCAAATAACCGACTGTTCGTCATCCGTGTTGCATAGGTAAGACACCTATATCGGGCCGGACCCCTACAAGAAAGGGCGAGATATTTTCAGAATTATTAATGCTGCCAACCCGATTGCGATGGATGACCGGATGTGCTTCAACGCCCTACCCATTTGGGTTTCAACGGTCTTGACCGAAATATCAAGTGCTTTCGCAATTTGCGAATACGTCAGTCCGTTCAACCGGCTTAAGAGGAAAATTCGCCTGCACTGCTCGGGAAGTGTGTTGACAGCGTCCTGGATCGACCTGCGAAGCTGCTCGTACTCCACTTGATCGATCTCTGCGGGATGATCCGGGGCGTTTATCCGTAGTTGTTGTTCTCCGTCGAGAATTGTCTTCGAATGCCGAATTTGATTGAGTGATTGGTTGCGGACTGCCGCATAAAGGTATGATGCCAGCGTTCCATCAATTCGCAGAGACCGCCGGTTGCACCACAGGGCGAGGAACACGTTTTGAACGACATCCTCCGCCGATTCTTTGCTCACAGAAAACCGTCGGGCAAACTGAATCAGCGGGTTGGCGTACTTGAAGAAGACGTCCTTCAATGCCTGCTCTGCCTCGGGATCATCCGCGGAGAGGTCTGTAATCATCTTACGGTCGTCGTCCATGCCACCAATGATTCAATAGGATCCGTGCGGCGACCAGCACAAATATTCGCGCAAAACGGCCGACAGGGTGTATCTTCCAGTGCTATGCAGTTACGCGGACTTGCTCTATTTCTTTCAATACTCACTACAGCCTGCGACAATTCCACCGTCCACGTTGCGACCGGGCCAGGAGTCGAGGCAACTCTCAGGATCGAGGCTGCCCCAATTGGTTCGCCGCGTCATCCTGTGGGGATTCCCGTCGGCCCGGCAAACCTGCCCACTCAAGAGTTCTCGCAGCCCTATTACTCAGGATCGTGCCGGGTTGTCACACCCGATAGCGTGGTTCTGTTGATGAACCAGGCCGAGGATCAGTTCTTCGATTTATATGTGAGTCTGGCGGGCGCACGCGAAAACTTCCAAAACCCGGACAGCACATTCTGTCTCCCGTGTTTCAAGGCGCGGCTCGATTTGTTTGCCGGAGTCGACTTTGCGCCATTCGCCTTGAACGCGACAGTTCGTGGACACATCCTCTTCGATCAGCCCGACAATCCTACGCTCTGGGGTGGAGCTCCGGTGCCTTACGAAGACATCGATTCGGCGGCTGCGTACTCGCGTCAACTATTCCCGCTGTTGCCAGTGGGAGTCGGAGCACCACCCACTTTTCTGGTGGGCGGCGCCCCATACGACGAGCTAGACTTTGGATTTGCTGAATACACGACCGCTGACGGAGGCATAGCGGGCTTCATTCAAGAAGAGCTCGCGGTCGCGGGCGCATCCGGACTGGGCGCGTTGTTCGGATTGGATGCATTAACAGGCAATGATGGTCAACCGATGACTGTCGATCAGGTGCGTCGGTGGGGCAAGAAGATCGCCTGTGAGCCACTGGCTCTGGGCGTGCTGATGACGGAGTATGACGCCGCCTACTTCGCCGACCCGGCGATGCAATCGGCGATGCGTGAGATTGTGCGACTCGCCAGTTTCGGCGGATACCGCGACATCGAGTGCGGCACATCAACTGACTAATCAAGTCGGACAGAACCTGGTACAGGTCAAATCATGAACGCAAAACGGCGCCCAGCGCTAGCAGGGCGCCCGTTGGGGAGTTGAGCATGATGTTAGTTGAGCATGATGTTTTATAAAAAAGATT
>JBKKDE010000047.1:0-3035 GCA_046708665.1 Candidatus Zixiibacteriota bacterium
ACGGCCCCGACTCATGCGCCACCGCCTCACGTTGCGGCGGATTAAGATCGGCGAGTATATCGTGTGTTGAAGTGTGTGTTTGGGTCACGGTGTCGCCCAGTATGCCAAACCGCCGCACCATTGCGGCATCCATAGAACATACGCGCGAATCTGGAGAATATCAATCATACCTGTACATTCCAATCGTCATTCCAAGTCCCGCGTTCATGTTTTTGCGGGACTTGGAATCTTTGTTGTCCCGCCCCAACTGGAACAAAGATTCCGGGCCAGACAAAGAGCGTCAGGCCCGGAATGACGAATCGTGTGGGCTTTGCCTACCCCAACCCCACCGTATGATACGCCATCATCCGGAAGAAATCCTCACGCGCCCGCAACGCCTCCGCCATCGAATGGTGCTCGATCGCACGCGCACGCGCCGCGCTGCCGAACTTCCCGGACAATTCGGGTGACAGAAGCAGGATTGTGATGAACATCGCCAGTTGATCGGGATCCTTTAAGTCGACCAGATACCCCGTTTCGCCATGTGTGATCAGCTCATTGTTCCCACCCACATTCACCGCGACCGACGGCAATCCCGCCGCCATGTACGACAGGAGATACGGAGAACAACTCTCGACATACGACGTGGCAACGCCGACATCCGCCGCCGCAATGCACGCATCGAATGAAATGCTGGGGGATAATTCAATCACATGGTCACCGATGCCATGCCGCGCGATGCCCTCGCGGATTCGTGATGGCAATTCCGTGCCGCCGGTCCCCCATATGACCAATTGGACATCCTTCTGATGCGGCAAGAGCTGACGAATCGCGAAAAGCAAGGTGTCGTAGTCTTGAGTAACGGCAAACCGTCCCGCCGCCAGAATCAACGGCTGATGCGCCGACAGCCCGAGGCGATGTTTCGCCTCGATGACACTCCCTTCGCTCCGATGCCCAAACCGCGCCGAATCCACTCCCCACCGCATGATGTCGATCTGATTACGATGCACCTGTTCCTGGCGGATCAATCGTTGCGCCGCAACGAACGAATCGGTGACAAAACGCGACGCATGCTCGTTGGCCCGCAGAACGGACCGCAAAAGTGGCAGTGCCAGCCAGTGGCCGAGATCGGTGGCCAACACCTGGCGAATCGACACGCCCATTGTCTTCGCCGCCGACATGCCGAGAACCCGCGCTGCGGCTCCATGAGTGAGAATGGCATCCGGACGAACACGATGCAGGAGTCGCAAGACTTTCAGCCGTGCCAACGGGTTCCAGAATACGCCGGTCCGTGGCAATCCGAGAAAATGCGCCAGCCCGAGTGAATCCCCATCCGCATCGACAGCATCATAGAGATACGTCTCATACGTCTGACACATCTCCGGATGCGGTTCCATCAACGGATCGGCAGGAAACAACACGCCGGGAATCTCCGGCGACGGCTCATCGGCCAAATAGAGTAGTCGGAATCGTTCAGACATGATGATAGAGGCATCACCCACCGCCCCATCATCTTATCGGCGTCAATTCCCCTCTACCACAGTACCCCAAAATCGCACCCGCAGTGGCTCTTCATTCCGCATTCCGAATTCCGCATTCCGCATTCATCAGGCGCTACCCACTTGATCGGGGACCATCCCATCGACTATCTTCCCCTCGGAGAGATGTCCGAGTGGTTTAAGGAGCACGCCTGGAAAGTGTGTAGGCGTTTACGCGCCTCCCGGGTTCGAATCCCGGTCTCTCCGTTTCGTTTTCTTCTAACCTCGAAGTCCCTGCCTCTCATTGATTTATTCAAAGAAGTCTCTCCGTAACTCGTTCGGAGAACAAAGTCTCTCCGCATATCACTTGTGGCTTATGCAGAATCACTCTTTGTTCGCACTGATCCCCATCGAGTGAAAAGTACAGGCACCAGAATCATGTTCAGAAAAGTTGAGGTTAACAATCCTCCCAAGATCACTTGGCCCATTGGGCTTTGGATTTCGTTTCCGGGTTCTTGCCCGGCGATCACAAGTGGGATGAGTGCCAGCCCCGCGCAAAGTGCCGTCATGAGCACCGGCCCAAGGCGTTGCAGCGAACCGGTCCGAACCGCATCAGCCAGTGACATCCCCTCGTCACGCATCAGATGCTGATAATGTGAGACAAGCAGTACGCCGTTACGGGTCGCGATCCCAAAGAGAGTAATAAATCCCACGAGAGTCGCGATGCTGAGTGTTCCTGCCCCGATTGCCACTGCGACAATCCCGCCGATAAGAGCCAGTGGCAGATTCACGAGTACGATGAGCGTGTGGCGATGATTCCCGAAGGCGCGATACAGGATGGCATAGGTTGCCAGTAGGATCAGTATTCCCAGTACGACCAAGTTACGTACACTCTTGACCGCTTCTTCAAACTGGCCGCCAAAGATGATCCGGTAACCCGTCGGGACCTCGACCGATTCATCGATCTGATACCGTGCCTCTTCAACTGTGCCGGCCAGGTCAGCGCCTTCGATGTTTGCCGTGATCATCGCTACCCGCTGCACACTCTCGCGCCTGACCATACTAGGGCCTAAATCAAAGCGCACATCGGCGACCTCTGCCAGCCGGATCGCATCCCCTGATGGAGTGATGACAGGGAGATCGCGCAAACGCTCCCGCTCATCGCGAAGCCGCGCGGGGAAGCGTACGACGATTCGCGATGCGACACCGTTCTCTACAATTTCCCCGACCTCAGTACCCTGAAACATCGCCTCGACCGTGCGTGCCAAGGTGGCCGCACTCAGGCCATGTCGTGCCATCGCGGTACGGTCAAATTCGATGAAGAGTTGGGGGATGCTCGACTGCTCGGTGTTGCTCAAGTCAACGACTCCTTGGACATCACGAAGGACCTGTTCGCATTGTGAAGCCAAGCTGCGCAGTACTGAGAGATCCGGTCCGAAGATCTTGACGGCGAGATTTGATTTGCTGCCGGAGATCATGTGGTCAATGCGATGACTGATTGGTTGCCCGAAGCTGACATTGACGCCAGGTATCGTGGCGACCGACATGCGCATAGCGGCGAGCAGCTCCCCTTTGGGA
>JBKKDE010000048.1:0-5462 GCA_046708665.1 Candidatus Zixiibacteriota bacterium
GATAGGGCCGAAGACGCGGTGCAGAAAGATGTCATCGAGTCGGCGTGTCCAATTCTTGTTCTTCCGTCCATCAAATCGGATCACTTCACGGGCTACACCGCGCTGCCACTTGTAACGCGCCTCGACGATGAAGCGTCGCACGGTTTCTTCATCCACGCCAAGATCGGCGCGAACCTGCTGGGCAATCTTTTCGAGTTTGTCTGTGCACGCTGGAGTGTGCTGGCCAGCGACACAATTCAGAGTTTGAATGTCCGTTGCCCCGCCGAGTGGTGCATATTCTTTGATCCGCGACTCGAGTGCCGGCGGAAGCTGGAACGATCGTGCCGGCGGCTCCCACGGACGGTTCAGGATTCTGTCCAATTCAGCGCCCAAGTTGTCCAGACCACTACCGTTGGACGCAATGACCTCGACAACCGGCACTTTCAAGTGTTGCGCAAGTTTCTTGGTATCCACTGTAAGCCCGAGACGCGCCGCCTCATCAATCATCGAGAGTGCAACAACCACGGGGCGCCCCGCTTCAATCACTTGCCCTACGAGATAAAGGTGACGCGCAAGATTGGTGACGTCGACGACACAGACGACCGCATCCGGTGGATCGGCGGCATCGCGACCGAAGATGATGTCGGAGGCGACTTTCTCGTCGGGAGATCGTGGAATAAGTGAATAGCAGCCGGGCAGGTCGATCAGATCAAAGTGTGATTTACCAACCACCCATGAGCCGGTCTTGCGTTCGACAGTGACACCGGGGTAGTTGCCGGTCTTCTGGCGCAGGCCGGTCAGGGCATTGAAGAGCGTGGTCTTGCCAGAATTGGGATTGCCCGCCAAGGCGACTGTAAACGTGCGTTCGGCTTTGGAGGCGAGAGTTGGCATGGTGATTCAGGCCTACATGAGCAAAGGGGCTAACGCCCCTTGGTTCGAACCATATATTAATGGCAACACGTTCGAGTTTCACATCGACAAACAGTCAATTACACTTCGACGGTGATCGCATCGGCTTCGCCCCGTCGCAGGGACAGAAACGCCCCGTCGATTTCCACCTCGATCGGACCGCCAAGCGGCGCGGAGCGGAGCAATCGAACCGGCGTACCGCAGACCAGGCCGAGTTCGAGGATCCGGAGCGCCAATTGTGGTTCGCCTTGGACGGTCACAATTCGTCCACTCTGACCCGGCAGCAGGCGCGATAGGCATTGAACCTCTTCCAAGTTGAAATTCTCCTCAAACTCCAGCCACCCTTTAGGATCTGGCGCGACCGTAACCACTGCTGTCATTTCCAATCCTCTCGTTCCACGTTAAAGTTAGGCCTGCCTAACTCATTTCGACAAAGAGAGCGGAGGTCGTGACCTCCGCGTGTGTCTATTCTACGTAATCCGAACCAAGACAGTCAACGGTTTTCGGGAAAAGTTTGACACCCCTAAGTCGTTGTGACAGTCCGCCGGGCCGATATGTCTGAGGGGCTTCGACGGTCTTGCCGTTCAATGTGTCGAACCAGTCAAGACCATGGCAATGTTCCAGTACGACCCCGCCGTGGCAAAAAAGCCAAAGACTTCATGCCGATACGTGGCATGCAAATCGGCGACGGGGGTGAGCCGGATGACCAGGTGCGGACCGAAGGCAAACGCGTCGTGCGAGGTCAGAGTGTTGGCGAAGTAGCGGTTGTCGGGCGCACCCACGACAAATCGTCCGTCGCTCCCCAATCCCAGCCGAATCAGATCCGTCACACGCGTGAGGATGCGCATCTCACCGGGGAATTCGTAGAGTCGTCGACCGTAGTATTCTTCCTTGGACGTGTACATCCCGACACCGGTGCGAAGGTAGATGCTCGGAAAGAGATTGTGTGACTCGTGACTGAGCACGAATTGTGCGGTCACGAATCCCGAATTGTCACGGGCCGTGACGGGAAAGTGGAGTTCACCCACGGGTCCGTCCACGGGGATGGCCCCCGCGAACACCAGCGAGAACCGGTGCTTTGCATCCAAGGCATGTGATACTCCGAACCAGAGCTTTTCAACTCCCCAATCACCGGATTCGAAGAGACGTTGCTTGACATGGGACACAGGAACCACGCCAACAATCGCTGTGCGATCGGAGAGGCCAATCTGTCCGGCGAAGATATACTCTTCGCGCTGGAATCGAACGTTGGACGCGGTCGCCTTACTCGTGTGTGGTGTCAGATCGCGCCCGTCAAAGTACGATTCGGCGGAGTAACTGTAGACCGCCACGCCGTAGTTGCTCCCTCCGCGCGGACGGGAGAGATCGAGCCGCTGCAGTGGATCAGCGCGAAAGTATAGCGCTGGCCATTGAGCGGAGGCCGTGCCGGTCAACGCGCTGAGGAGTATCCCGAGAAGTACACCGATGGTCAGACGTGGCATTGGCTGTTTTAAGTCGTTCGTTTAGCGCGACCGTGGCGCATGCTTCTTTTTGCGGACTTCGCCGATCTCGTCTCTAATTTTTGCGGCGGCCTCGAAGTCCAACTTCTTTGACGCATCCTTCATGGCTTTGGTGAGGAACATGATTTGGTCGTCAATCGCCATCAACTCGAAGCCGGTGGGACGCTTGACCTTCTCTTCTTCGACAAAGACATCAGACTTGGCGTCGGCGAAAACCGTCGCCCGCCGAATCTCTTCCTCACTCTTAACGATGGTCTGGGGAGTTATTCCATGTAAAGTGTTGTATTCCTGCTGAATTTTGCGGCGCCGGTCGGTTTCGCTAATGGCTTTTCTCATCGACTCGGTGATCTTGTCGGCGTACATGATAACCAATCCCCCGGCATTTCGCGCGGCGCGTCCTGCCACCTGAATGAGCGAACGCTCCGACCGTAGGAATCCTTCCTTATCGGCGTCCAGAATCGCAACAAGGGACACCTCGGGCAAATCGAGTCCCTCACGCAGCAGATTGATCCCGACCAACACGTCAAATTCGCCCAACCGCAGGTCGCGAAGAATTTCAGTCCGCTCTATCGAGTCGATTTCCGAGTGTAGATAGCGCACCTTAATTCGCATCTGCGCCAGGTAGTCCGACAAGTCCTCTGACATCCGTTTGGTCAGCGTGGTGACCAGGACGCGTTCGTGCTTCTCGACGCGTTTGCGAATTTCGGCGATCAAGTCATCGATCTGCTTATCGAGTGGTCGAACGCTAATCTCGGGATCAATCAGTCCTGTCGGTCTAATGATCTGCTCGACAATCTCACCGCCTGATTTCTCCAGCTCAATGTCGGCGGGAGTCGCTGATACGTAGATGACATTGTCGAGCATCTGCCAGAACTCGTCGAATACCAGCGGACGATTGTCCAGCGCAGATGGGAGCCGGAACCCATACTCGACGAGGGTCATCTTGCGCGAACGGTCGCCTGCATACATGCCGCGAATTTGCGGCAGCGTTTGGTGCGACTCGTCGACCACGGTCAGAAAGTCGCCTTGCGGGAAGAAATCGAGCAAAGTGTTGGGCTTCTCCCCCGGCTGACGCGCAGCCAAGTGGCGCGAGTAGTTCTCGATACCCGAACAGTAGCCAATCTCGCGCATCATCTCGATATCAAATCGGGTGCGCGACTCGAGCCGTTGCGCTTCGAGCAATCTGTCGGCGTCGCGCATTTCTTTCAGACGCAGCTCCAACTCAGTTTCGATTGTCGAGATCGCACGAGTCAGCTTCGGCAGACTAGTGACGAAGTGCTTGGCCGGGTAGATCGCCTTGCGATCCGTACGTCGAATCACTTCGCCGGTCAATGAATCGACCACGGTGATGCGTTCGACTTCATCGCCGAAGAATTCGAGACGGATCGCGATCTCCTCGTAGGCAGGAATCACTTCGACGGTGTCGCCGCGCACCCGGAATGTCCCACGGGCCGAATCGAAATCGTTGCGCGTGTAGTGGATGTCGATCAGTTGTTGCAGGAGTTTGTCGCGCGGAATAGTGTCGCCGACCTGTGCGAACACCATCATGTTCTTGTAATCCTCGGGCGATCCCAATCCATAGATGCTCGACACGGACGCGACGATGATGACGTCGGGGCGTTCGAGCAGCGACGCCGTGGCACGCAACCGCAGGCGATCAATGTCATCGTTGATCGAGGTGTCCTTCTCGATGTAAGTGTGCGACTGCGGGACATACGCTTCCGGCTGGTAGTAGTCGTAGTACGAAATGAAGAACTCGACGGCGTTGTTCGGAAAGTACGACTTCAGTTCGCCGTATAGCTGGGCCGCCAGAGTCTTGTTGTGCGAGAGGACAAGCGTCGGGCGTCCCCATTGCGCAATGACGTTGGCCATCGTAAAGGTCTTGCCCGAGCCGGTGACTCCCAACAATGTCTGGTGCTGTAGGTCATGTAGCAGCCCTTTGACCAGCTTTTCGATGGCCTGCGGCTGGTCACCGGTTGGCCGGTAGGGGCTGGCAAGTTGAAAGACATTGGGTCGTGATTCTTCGATTGGCATGTATTCTCTCTCGTCCAAGACCATAAGATAATACCCACAGAGCGCTTCGCGGGATCATCTTCTGATTGTTCCATTGGGAACCGCTTGAGTGCCCGGCCCCTCCGCCCGGGAACCCTCCGCAATTGCGAAAACGGCTCAGATGTCCGAGACTGGATCGGACCCGATCGGCGATTTGGCCATGCTGGCAGCTCAACCGTATAACTCCTCTTGGGGTGCAGAAGTTTGTTCGCCACGGTCGAGCCCGCGGGGACTACGATTCAGAGAAGAAGTCGCATTGCCACCTTGTTGTTGCTCTTAGTTGCCGCGGTCCTATGGCTCTCGCCATCTGCACACGCCGCCCTTGCCAGAGTCACTGCTGCCGAGTTGGTGCAGATGGGGGATCACATTGTTCACGCCACAGTAGTGAGTACGGATCCGGTCGGGAACGTCGACCAATCGCAAATTCTCACCAGTTTAATCCTTCAGATCAACGGAATGCATGCAGGTCAACCTGCCAAGTCGACTCAAATGACGGTCATAGTCCCCCGGCGTCAACGTGGACGGATTCGTCATGGATGTCAAGCATTCACCCGTATTTGTCGTCGACGAAGAGGTCGCACTCTTCCTAACCGAAATCGACGAGGCAGCGTGCCGTGTGAGTGGTTGGGAGGCCGGCAATTACGCTTAGGAACGATCTCGTCATTGAGAGCGGAATCACTAGGGCACAGTTGATCCAGCAGGTCGAAATCGCGGTGAAAGCAGTGGGCAAAATATAAGACATCTCTGCGAAACAGTGTGGCTTTCAATCTTCGCATTCCTCGCGACACGTTTGCCGGATGCAGTGGCATTTCGGTCAGGTGATCCAGCGATTGAGTTTTGCGACCCTGGCATTTAAGGAACCCCGTGCACCTGAAACAGTTAGTATCTCGGGCGGTATGGAGGGGCATTCGCACGAGCTAACACAATACAGCGCTTCCAGTGCATGGCAGCCGATCAAGTCGACGGAACGAATTGCAGGTCAAGGGGTTAAATAGACTTGACTTGCGGGCAGGGATTGTTATC
>JBKKDE010000049.1:0-2675 GCA_046708665.1 Candidatus Zixiibacteriota bacterium
GTTTCGCTCAGATAGAGGTACCAGTATCCATCCGACGGCGTGTCGAGATTAGGATCGACCCAGCGTAGAGCGGGCGCAATTCTGACAGTCCGGTTGAGTTCCAACCTCGCGCCAATTCCCGCACGCACGAATTGAACTTCATTTCCGTAGTGTGTGCCGAATTCGATACGAATGTTGACCTCGCGCGTATTAGGACCCCACCACAGATAGTTTCCAAGCGAGAACGACTCGGTTTTCTCTTCATTTACTTGGGCGCGGACGAATGGTATCGTGCGAATCGTTGGCCGCTTAACCTCTGCACGGAAGACACTGCTGTGCTCCAGAGTAGCGCCAGGTTCTTCGCGATGACTCATCCAATCCCAACGGAGATTTACGGCTGGAGAGACCTTGATCCGCGTCGTGAAATCGAAGCCGCGTTCGCCTGCCGTGCGTGACGCGAACGAGTATTCGTTGCTGGATAGTGAGATTTCACGTGTGTCACTGTGTCCCGGCCCACCTCCCCATGGATTGCTAAATCCGGCTCCGTATGACCAGGCGCGAGCGTGAAATTGCCCGGTAGATAGCGGCCACAGCAATTCTACGGATTTGGCGGTAATACCTCCTGACTGGTGTGCAATTTCGCCGAGAATTTCTCTTTCTGCCGAGCGAATGTGGAAGTCAACCCCGGCAATCCCCAGGATATTGGTCCGGTACCCATTCGATCGTTCATCCAGACGAAGTCCGCCTGAAGCAAGTGTTACTCCAAGCCGGTTTCGACTCGCTTGAACTTCACCGCGAACTGCGACAAAGTTCTCGACGACGGTATCCCCGTGGATCGTGGAATAAATACCTTGAACTGAAACACTCTTGGTGGATTTGGTTGCAATCCAACCGCCGTTGAACCGTCCCCGTGTCGGCTGCCAGAAATCTCCTGAGACATCGTCAGTACTGATAAACCGCGAGCGACGTCCAACCACCAATCCTCTTCCCCAACGTGGTTCGAAGTTGCCCAGTGTTATGGATAATCCCATAGGTTGCCAGATGATTGAGCGACGTCGCCATGCCCCACCGTCGTCACGGTCGTGTTCGAAATCGAGGACGCTGCGCCATGCGCCCTTCTGAATTCGAATGATTGAATATCCGTCGCTGCCTGTGGGATCAGTCAAGTCGGCATCTACCCCAATTCGAACCGATGACACCCACGGGATATCAACACGTGAGGGGCCCGGCGACGCCACGTTCGTTAGTGACCGCGTGGAATCGGGAACACCGAGATACCCGGCATCTGCGCCGGGCAGCGCTTCCCAGTCGGATTGCGGTGCAAGCACGCTGTCGGCGCTTGATCGAGCGAGATCGAGCAGTTCCACAAACTCATCGAATGTGAGTTCGCCGTCGTTGAGCGCTTCCCAGAGGTCTTCTTCGGATTCGTAGGGGCGGATTGAGGGTTGCTGAGCTGCTGCTGAGGAGCTTAGGACGACTAGGACCAATAGACCGGATTGGATAAAGCGACAAGCAGTCAGCCCGAGGGCTGACCCGCACACACCACTCGTTGCCCGGTCAGAGGCCATACTCGCGAATCTTGCGGTAGAGTGTGCGTTCGCCGATGCCGAGAATCTTGGCAGCTTGGGCGCGGTTGCCGTGGGTTTGCTTGAGAGCGAGCGCGACCCGGTCGCGTTCGACTTCGCGCATTGACGCAAATCGTTCGGCGGCGGTTTCTCCGATGATCTGGTTGGGGCCCGAGATGCGCTCGACACGTCGCTTGAGATAATCGAGGTCGCGCTTCAGTTCTGCGAGAGCGGCGAAGATCATCTCGCGTTCGACATTATCGGCACGGCGCCCGGTCGCGACGGGGAGATTGACTCCGGGGCGAACGACTTCAAGCAGTGAGCCGACCATCTCGTTATCGAGCGTAACCTCGTGAAAGCGCACACCGGCGCGTTCGACGAAGTTGCGTAGTTCGCGAATGTTGCCCGGCCAATCGTAGACGACAAGTCGTGATAACGCGTCTTCATCCAGAAACGACGTCAACGGTCTTTTGTCGCTCGCCAGGTGATGCAGCAGCAGTGCCGGCACATCGCCGCGACGTTCGCGCAGTGGAGCCAGGGTCAACTGAACGACGGCGAGACGAAAGTAGAGGTCGCGCCGGAAACTGCCATCGGCGACGGCTTGATGGAGATTGCGGTTGGTGGCCGCCACGATGCGAAACTCCACAGGAATCGCCTTGGTCGCACCGATCGGTCGCACTTGATGCTCTTCGAGAACGCGCAAGAGTCGGGCTTGAACCGCCGGTGATGTCTCGCCGATCTCATCGAGAAAAATAGTGCCGCCTTCAACTGCCTCGAATATGCCCTTCTTCCGCGCGAAGGCATCGGTGAATGCACCCTTCTCGTGACCAAATAACTCACTTTCAAGCAGTGTCTCGGGAAAAGCTGAGCAGTTGAGCGCCAGAAATGGCTTCCCCGCGCGGTTGCTGTTTCGATGAACAGCGCGCGCAGCAAGTTCCTTCCCGGTTCCCGATTCGCCTTCGATCAACACCGTCGCATCGGAAGTGGCGGCAGCGAGCAGTAGACTTGAGGCGGCGCGAATCTCCTGGGTGATTCCTATCCACCGGCACTTGTCGACTTTGACGCGATCTTCGAGAATTGCTTTCAACCGACTGCGTAGCTGCGACACATCGGCTTCGCGTGGGATCACAG